>PIVQ01000054.1 GCA_003354055.1 Desulfobacteraceae bacterium
GAATTCACAGATCAACATTAATCACACCCCGGACAAGACATCATCTGCTTCAAAATCAGATGCCTATGTATACGATGTCAGCAAAACCGCTGAAGACCTATCCAAAACCAATGAGGTGAATGTCCCCTTTTCCGTGGAAGAGCTTGAGTATCTTAGCTCCGTCTATCTGGAGCTGGGATCGGACCATCCACTGTGGGAAGATATCGGCCACCTGATGAACGGAGGGTTGGAGTATAAAGACCGCACGAACTTCCTCGCCGTCCTGTCAGATGCTGAGGGGTTGACCGGAGACTTTGTCGAACTGGTGGTGGATGAGTTGGGAGACGAGGAGCGTTCCCTTTTCCTGAGTACTGCACGGCGCAACGGTTCCGGCCAGAATCTGGCCAATATCATAGACGCCACCAAGGCTTTCACCGAGGACCCTACCTCCGACCGGATGATGAACTTCTTTGAAACCGCAGACACGCTGGGCCGGACCGTTGAAAGCATAAAGGCCGGAGAACTTCAAAACTTCATTGCAGCGGTTGCCGAATCTCCGGCGTCACTTGAGAAAATCATTGAAAAGGTTGAACTGCTGGACGAAGAAGACCGCGCCCTGTTCCTGGAAGGAGCGGCTCTTGCGGGAGATGAGCTTGAACGTTTCATTGATACGGCGGATCTCCTGGCCGGCGCAGATCTTACCCGATTTCTGGAAAACGCCGTTCAAGCCGGTGACGGATTGTCCAACCTTCTGACCCTCACACAGACGATGACCGGTAATGCCAGGTCGGAATTTTTACAGTATACCACAACGCTTACCCCGGAAAATGCGGAGCTCTTTCTTGCGGCCACCCAGGGAGACCAGGAAAATGTATCCGAACTGATCACAACCACCCAGGCGCTCAACGGCACTGACAGGGAAGATTTCCTGACACTGGCGGCAGATGCCGGCACGACCCTCGGCCGGTTTACGGCAATGATCAATAAACTTGAGGATGCTCCGGGAGAACGTTCCCATTTCCTTTCCGCAGCTCTCAAGGCTGAAGGCAATTTTGAAAAACTCGTGAGTGTGGCCGAAGATCTGACCTTCGACATTCGGGCCAACGTCCTTTCATTCGCCTCAAACTTAAGCTACACCGACCTGACCAATTTCATTTCAGCGGCAGAAGCGGATACATCCGGGGCAGGTGCACTGATGGAAACCGCCGAAGACCTGACCGGAAATGACAAAAGCTACCTGCTCTATGCCGCGTCCCAGGATCCGGACAACATAGATGCCCTGACCCATACGGCAAAGGCCCTCCGGGGAGAACAAAGAGAAAACTTTCTCTTTACGGCCGCCAATACAGCCAAACAGAATCCGGATGGCCTGGAAGACTATCTTAAAACCGTGGACAATCTCTCCGGCACGGAGCGAAAAGAATTTCTGGAAAGGGAAAAAACCATTTCCGCCGGAATTGACAAGGAGAGCCTGGACCGGGAATATGTACACCTCAACGCCGTTCTGGACGAAGATCAGATGGATACCCTGCTCACTGCCGGGGTAACCATGCCGGACTTTGAGGAGCTGGTATCGGAATTCAACGAAATGGACGGTATCCAGCGAGAGACGTTTCTGGCGGTTGCAGATATCGCCGGAAAAGAGGTATTACCGGATCTGATGGCCGTAACCTCGCAGCTGGACGAGCCCCGAAACGATGAATTCATGAACTACGCCAAAACCCTGGGGAAAAAATCCTTAACAGATCTGGTCAAGGCGTCGGCCCAGGCCCTGAACAGCGGCGGGGAACAGACCGGTGGGAAACAAGACTTTACGACCTTTGACAATCTTTTGGAAACCGCCCGGAGCCTTAATCCGGCAGTAGACCAGGATTTTCTGCATGCCGCGGCTGCCGCCGGAGACAATCTTGATAAGCTGATCGACCTGACCAACCGTATAGAAGGCTTTATGAAAGCAGATTTCCTGATTGCAGCCGACAACCTGGCCGACCGCCCCAACGCCGAATACCTCATGGACAGTTTTCTGACCACCACTGATAACCTGCTTGCAGAAGCCGATGAGTTCTATAATGACCATTACGGCAATATGGACGAAGAGACCAGAGAGGCGTATCGTCCCAATACGCTCTTCCTGGACAAGGAATTCAAAGGCCGAAACGTGCTTGAGGGTTACTTTGCATCTGCGGCATTTATGGTTGGCACCGGTATATCCGACTCCGATATGAACGACTGGGTCCAATCGTGGAAGGGGATTCCCATGCCGGCTGGTGAAGAACTCGTGGTATAAACTGATGCAGAATCGGGCTGCCGGATGATTATGCCACACGGTATGGGTGTGACAGCCATCAGCCAGAATCTCTGACTAAGGAATCGTTACAAAATAACTTGATCTAAATTATTTCCAAAACCCCTTAAAAGACTGGGTATTTTGAAAACAAAAGATCAAGTAATTTTGGAGCCGATCCTAATCCTCCAATAGTGAAAATTCATAGACACCGGTTAATTTTCAGAGACTTTCTTTTTTCATGACGGCCTGGATCACCATTTTATATGAGCCGTCTTCCTTCATTTGGGCAAGGGTTGCATTTATTTTTTGAAGAAGTACTTGTCTGCCTTTTGTTTTGGCAAACACAATATAGGTATCGTTTACGGCAACCGGCTTGGCCAATGGTACCACCCGGCCCTGATATTCTGCCTTCCGTAACATCAGTTTTCCTGTCAATTCAAGGGAAAACAGGCAGTCCAGATCACCCTGTGCCAACCTTTTGAACGCAACATGATCGTTGTCAACCGCCTTTGTCGTTATGGTTCCCTTCTGCCTGAAACGGTCAAAAGCGTCGCCGTAACTCCATCCACGCATCACACCAATGGTTTTTCCCGTAAGATCGGAAAGGGTGTTGAACTCAAAGGCCTTATTTTGTCTCACATAAACCAGAACAGTTTCCGTATAAAGGGGATCTGAATAATCGAAAATCTTCAAGCGCTCTTGGGTTTTGTAAATTCCTCCGATGCCGCATTTCCCTTCTCTGCCCATTTTTAGCGTGCGTTTCCAGGGATTCGCTTTTACCTCCACTTGTTTTCCCATACGTTTAAAAATCGCATGTATGAGTGCCGGGTATATTCCATCGGCCTTGTTGTTGTTCTGGTACATAAACGGAGAGTTGCCCCAGTCAACCGCAATAACTATTTTATCGGTCTCAAGGCCATGTGAAGATGAGGCAGACCAGACAAAGACACAGAGAATGAGGACTATCCTTTTAAAATCTGCCATATTCTACACTCATCGTTAGTCCTTGTTTTGTATAAAATGACGCGTTTGTGATGTCCTGATGAAAGACACAATCCGTTTGCACGGCAGAATATAGACTTTACTGAATTTTACAGGTGACGTCAATGACGTGAACCCGGGGTCATCCTTGACAAGGCGGGAAAATCCAGCCTATATTTTTTTCACACGATTAGAAAGGAAATCATATATGATTAAAACGAGGCGTCATTTTTCAAACAGGGAGACGCTTATTTTCTTCCTGCCTTCTTTGCTGATTATTGTGATCGGATTTGCGGCTGCCTATCAATTTGTCGAACCCAGTCCGCCCAGGACCATTACCATTGCAGCAGGTGAACCGGGGGGGGCATATTATAAATTTTCCAATACCTATAAAACCCTTCTCAAGCGACAGGGAATAGAGCTCATCATCCGCGAGACCAGCGGCTCATTTGAAAACCTTGAACTGCTTGAAGACAACTCGGATGGTGTTGATCTTGCCTTTATCCAGGGAGGGATCGGCCGATTATCAGACTCAAAAAATATCGTATCCCTTGGCAGCCTGTATTATGAGCCCCTTTGGATCTTCCAGCGATCCGGCATTTCGCTGAATCGAATCACTGAGATGAAAGGGCTTAAAATAGCTGTTGGGGAAAGGGGAAGCGGCACCAGAATACTGGCAATGAACCTGTTGGAACTAAACGGGATAACTGAAAAAAACAGCCGTATCATCTCCCAGACCTCCCAAATATCTGCTGATATGCTGATAAACAAAGAAGTGGATATCGCCTTTTTTGTCACTGCCCATTGGGCCTCCCATCTGAAGAATCTATTTGCGTCCAGGACCGTCACTCTCATGGGCATTGACAGGGCCCAGGCCTATCGGATGAGATTCAATTACTTAAATGTCATCCGGATCCCCCAGGGGGTCGTCAATTTTGTGGAAAACATTCCTGCCCGCGATATGAAACTGCTGGCACCGACAGCCCAGTTGGCTGCAAAGTCGCAGCTTCATCCGGCTCTGGTTGATCTTGTGCTCCAGACTGCCAGACAGGTCCATAAATCCGGTGGGCCGTTGGAAAAACAAGGAGAGTTTCCTTCCCCCCTTTACCTGGAATTTGATTTAAGCGAAGAGGCCCATCGATTTTATACCAGACCCACGCCGTTTCTTCAGCGGTATCTCCCCTTTTGGGTCGCCACCCTGCTCTCCAGAGCCAAAGTCATGATCCTGCCATTTATCGCCATTGTATTTCCCCTGTTCAAACTAATGCCGCTGATCTATCGCTGGCGGATGCGATCACGGGTATACCGCTGGTATTCGGACCTTGATGAAGTCGGAAACAGGATCAGTGAACCTGATGCCGACTTCTCCTTTAGCGAGAATATGGCCAAACTCAATGAGGTTGAAAAGAGTGTGTCCAATATCCATGTACCCAAACCCTATGCAGAGAATCTATTCCACTTAAGAATGCACATTGAAATGTTCCGTAAAAAACTCAAGGAGAGCCAAAAGTCCTGATATTACGCTTGACACGAAAATCGAGGCTGGTACAATTATTGGTACTACGCCTTAACATTCCCGTTCGTAAAAACCGACCTGCTGACACCCTCAACCTATAGCATATAGAGGTGATCATGGTAAAAAATACGCTGATGGTAATCGTGTTTGTGGTAACCATTTCCGGCAGTGCCTTTGGAAATAATATAAATGAAATCCAGTGGATTACGGAAAACTATCCGCCGTTCAACTATGTTGACGATGAGGGTGAACTCCGAGGGGTTACAATCGATATTTTGATAGAAATCTGGAAAAAAGTAGGATTGAATAAAACCAAAAAAGATATTGAGGTACTGCCGTGGGCCAGGGGCATGCTGATATTGAAAAATAATGACACCACCTGCTTATTCGGTATGGGAATCAATGAGAGCCGAAAAAAGAAATTTATTTTCGTCGGAAGCATCCCAAACGTCAACAGGGGAATTATTGCCAAAAAGTCAAAACACTACTCCTTTAATTCCATATCTGAAATAAACAGCGGATTTGAGGACTCAAAAATCGGGGTGGTACGGGATGATATCGGTCAAACTATTTTTTTGGAACAGGGAGGCAACCCCAGGCTTCTTCATCGGGTTGTGTCCGGCGAAAATTTGGTTTTAATGCTGAAACTGAACCGGATTGACGCCATTGTATATGGTGACATACCTTCATACAAGCTTATGAAAAAGGCGAGGATAGACTATGCAGCCTATGAAATGTTCTATATTTTTTCCAAAGGAGTTTCAGGGTATGCCTTTAATAAAAAAATAGATCCTGCAATCATCCGAAAACTACAGCAGGCCTACGATGAGCTGTACAGGGACGGCATAGTCATGCGCATTCGAAATTCATATCTTGGCAATCAGTGATCGGGTGTCCTAAACAAATAGACACCAACCGGCGGTGAACCGCGCTATTTTTTTGTGATGGAGTATATGTTTGAGGTGTATCCGTCTTCGAATTGATATTCCAACAGGCAGTCCAGAGAGGCTGGATCAAAAAACTCGGTGAGCAGGCTTAGAAACTGAACAAAGATATGCATCTGAAAGGGATGAACACCGTACCAGAAAACAAAAGACCCTCCCGGAGCCAGTACATCTGCAACTTTTTCAACCATATTCGGGATAAAATCAAGGTCCCTTAAATAGGCGGCTTCGACACTTTGATCATCCGGCTTTTGTTCCCTGATCCGGGACGGTAGTGAAAACACCACGACGTCTGCTGAGTTTTTTTCTTCGTTCTCGCAGAAGGATTGGGCCACCACCCGGTCGATTTCCGGCCTGACGTTGGGGTGGGACTTCAGAAAATCAATATTGGGATTAATATCCGTATATAGGACCGACTTTGCATATCGCTTAGCAGCTGCAAGGCCGATAAAACCGCTGCCGCATCCAAGATCCACAAACCTGCGGCCTTCAACTACGATGTCTCCGCTTAGAATCATATTGGCCAGGGCTTGTCCGGAACGGGATGTAATGGGATTAAAGACCGTAGGGGGAATGGTGATATCAAAGAGTTGCTGTTCCTGATATAAGACGGATATGGTCCGGGGTTCGGAGGAGAGCATTTCATGATAGTCCTCAAAGGACATATTCCCTCTTGTCACAGGATTTGCCATGGTTATTTCCAGATCAGTTGAGTGGTCGGTTCTCATGAAGTATCTCCTCTCCTTTGGAATCAGATTTTATTCGAACGACGTTATCATCTTTTACGTCTTGAAAAGCACTCTATAGCATATTTCAGTTACGCCAACAATTTTACAAAAATATGATCTTCCTGAATATCAGTCCCCAAGGCAAACGTTTTTGAGCCGACAATTTTGAATTGCATTTTGGCATAAAAGGCATTGCCTCTATTATTTTTCTTCCAGCTACCCAACCAAATCGATTTATATGCTTTGCTACGGGCATGGTCTATACATGCGTCCATCAGAGCAGGTCCAATGCCGCAACCCCAGTATTGCTTCAATGAATAAAGCCTGGAGAGCTCAATTGCGGCTAAAGGCCGAACACATTCAGGAGGTCGGCGTTTACTGAGTTTTGCATATCCCGCCCATTGATTTTTTAACTTTGCGATAAAAAAAACACTTTCTTTATCAAGAATTTCGGATTTGATTTTATCTTCGGTAAACGATTCCGCCACATAAGTTTGAAAATCATCTTTGTTGTTTAATCCGGCAAATGCTTCCCTAAATGTTTTTTCTGCCAATTTCGCAAGAAAGGCTGCATCTGAGGGCGTTGCAGTCTGAATAATCGGTTTTTCTTTTTTCATCATACCCTTAAATTTTTAGTTCTCTGAAGTAGCCAGGATTACTCATACTATACTGGGAATTTTTTGTCTATTTTTGTTGATTCAGACACAGGGCAAAGGTAAGTTTTTATGGGACACAGATTTGCACGGATAAGCTCAGATACGGATTGATCCTGCCAATCCTGAATATATCTGCCGGTGGCAGCTATTTACATGCGTCTGTCTTAAGGTCCCTGATATTACGCTTGACACAGAAATAGGGGCTGGTACAATTATTGGTACTGCGCCTTTACATTCCCGTTCGTAAAAAACCTAAGCCTGCTGATCCGTCAATCCATAACGTTTTGCCTATGGAGGTGAGCATGATAAAAAATATGCTGGTGTCAATCGTTTTGCTTGTAATCCTTTCCGGCACTGCCTTTGGAAATAATTTAAATAAAATCCAATGGATCACGGAAGACTATCCGCCGTTCAACTATGTTGACGACGAGGGGGAACTCCGGGGATTTATGATCGATATCCTGATTGAAATCTGGAAAAAAGCCGGATTAAAGAAAACCAAAAAAAACATTGAGGTCATGCCGTGGGCCAGGGGCATGCTGATGCTTAAGAACGATGAGGCGACCTGCCTGTTCGGTATGGGAATCACCGAGGTCCGAAGGAACGCGTATGTTTTTGTCGGAAGCATCCCGAACGTCAACCAGGGAATAATTGCAAAAAAATCAAAACACTATTCCTTTGATTCCATATCAGATATCAACAGCGGATTCGGGGAGTCAAAAATCGGGGTGGTCCGGGAAGATTATGGTCAAACCGTTTTTATACAGCAGGGCGGCAAGCCGAGGCTTCTTCATCAGGTTGCAACCGGCGAACTATTGGTTTTAATGTTGAAACTGGACCGGATTGACGCCATTGCATTCGGAGACATGCCTGCACATAAATTTATGAAAAAGGCGAGGATAGATTACGCAGACTATGAAATGGTCTATACGTTTTCCAAAGGATTTTCAGGGTATGCCTTTAACAAAAAAATCCATCCTGAAATTATCCAAAAACTGCAGCAGGCCTATGATGAGCTATACGAGGACGGTACAGTCCTGCGTATTCGAGACTCCTATCTTGGCAATCAGTGATCTGGGGTATTTTCAACAACTTTTAAAACAATTGAGAGTTTGCCGATGAACGATAGACCTGGATTTATTATGAAAAGTCTTAAATGGTGTTTGCCGGCCGTAGGTCTTTTGCTGCTGCAAGCTATGGTGTCGCCTGCTTTCGGGCAGCAGGACTACGAGCAACAGGCCGGCGGGCAACAGGCCGGCGGGCAACAGGCCGGCGGGCAACCAAAAACGATAGTGCTGTCTGCGATTTCAAACGAGCAGACCCATGAACTGGCCAAAGACGTTGTCCGTGCGGCCTATAAAAAAATCGGCTTTGCAGTTGAATTTAATGATGTGCCTGCCAGGCGTGCTCTGGAATGGGCAAACATAGGAATAACAGACGGAGACCTCGCCCGTATTGATGGAACCGAAAAAAAATTTACCAATTTAATTAAAATTTCAACACCGGTCACAGAGTTTAAAGGGGTGGTCTTTACCAAACATATCAAAAAGGACATTTCGTCCTGGAAAGATTTGAAGGAGTTGAGTATCGGCATAATCGGCGGAATCCGATACTCTGACATCGGCACAAAGGGCCTGAACCGAATTCTCGCTCAAGATATGCCCCATTTATTCAAACTGCTTTCAAAAGACCGCATAGATGTGGCCGTGGCCGTTCTTGATGCCGGTAGAATTGAGATACATAAAAATTTTAAAGGAGAACAGATCCATGTCATCGGTCACCCTATTTTTTCCGCGCCATTATTCCACTTTGTTCATAAAAAAAACAAAGCCCTGGTCCCGCAACTTGAGGCGGCTTTTCAGGAAATGATGAAAAATGGAGAAATAGAGTCAATCCGGAAAAAAGCACTCAGCGAGGCGCTCTCTCAATGAAAAGCAGGATTGGATTCAAACTGGTAGTGGCACTCGTGCTTTTCAGCTCACTGATTACGATTATCACAACAGCGCTGCAGCTCTACTTCGACTATCGGGTGGATATAAAAAGAGTCAACAACTATGAGGCCCTGATCAGGGAGAGTTATCTTGAAAGTATTACCACAAGTGTCTGGTTATTTGATGACAAACAGATTAAAACTCAGCTCAACGGTATACACCACCTGCCGGATATGGCACACATTCAAATTCAGTCAGCTGAAGGCACTGATTGGTCGGTTGGATCCATACCGTCTGAAAATAATCTGACCCAAACCTTTTCCATGTTGTACGAACACAAAGGAAAGATGGTCAACATAGGCACGCTGACCGTGGTTATGAGCCTTGAACAAATTTACGCACGGTTATTTAAAAAAGCCTTTACCATTTTGCTCAGCAATGCCGTTAAAATATTTCTCGTGTCCGGATTCATCCTGATGATATTTCAATATTTGCTTACCAGACACCTGAATTCCCTTTCCCGCTGGCTTAAAGACCTTGATATCGGCAGGTCATTTGACAAATTTCATCTGGATCGGACCCTCAAAATGTCAAGAAAACCAGATGAATTAGATGAAGTTGTCATTGCAATAAACGAAATGCAGGACAATTTAAAAACCTACCTTAATGATTTAATCAAAAATGAAAAAAATTATCGTACCATTTTTGAAAACGCAGTTGAAGGTGTTTCCCAGAGCACCCCGGAAGGGCAGTTTATAACTGTCAACCCGGCCTTTGCCAAAATTCTCGGTTATGAGTCCCCTGAAGAACTCATCGATAAAATTTCCGATATTGCAACCCAACTGTACGTAGACCCGCAAGAGCGGACAAGGTATCAGGAACTTCTCAAAAAATCCGGAAAGGTAGAGAATTTTGAGTTCAAAGCGTTGTGTAAGAACGGGTCTCAGATCTGGGTTTCCAACAGCACCCGTGCGAATACGGATCAAGATGGAAAGATTACCAGGTACGATGGCATGATAAAGGACATCACCGATCGAAAAAGAGCAGAGGATACCTTAAGGGAGAGGGAAGCGCAGATGAGGACGTTGATTGATACCATTCCTGATCTTGTATGGCTGAAGGATCCGTATGGGGTCTATTTGTCCTGTAATTTAAAATTTGAGCGTCTTTATGGGGCCAAAGAATCCGATATTGCAGGAAAAACAGATTATGACTTTGTTGATAAAAAGCTGGCGGATTCTTTCCGGACGAATGATAAGGCTGCCATGGCTGCAGGCACATCCAGCACTAACGAAGAAGAGGTGACCTATGCCGATGACGGTCACAGAGAACTGCTGGAAACGGTAAAAACGCCAATGTACAATAACGAGAACGAGCTTATCGGTGTGTTGGGCGTTGCGCGCGACATTACCGAGCGCAAAAGAACAGAAGAAGAAAAAGCAAACCTGATAACCCAACTTCAGCAGGCCCAGAAAATGGAAACCATCGGCACCCTTGCGGGCGGCATTGCCCATGATTTTAACAATATTCTATATCCCCTTATCGGATTTGCTGAAATGCTTCAGGAAGATCTTCCCCAGGACAGTCCGGAACAGGACAATGTTACTGAAGTTCTCCATGCCGCATTAAGGGCAAAAGATCTTGTCAAACAGATTCTTACATTCAGCCGTAAAAGTGATTTTGAGCTCAAACCTGTCAAGCTTCAAGCCATACTTGAAGAAGCGCTTAAACTGCTGAAATCCTCAATCCCCGCAACCATCGAATTCCAAACAGATATCGATGCTGATTGCGGCCTTACGGTTGCGGATCCCACCCAGATTCATCAGATTATTATGAATCTTGCCACAAATGCCCATCATGCTATGCAGGAAACAGGCGGCCGGTTAAGCGTCACTCTTAAACAGACCAAAATTGATGCCGCGCCTTCGAACTTTTCAGAGCTGCTCCCCGGCAAATATGCCCTGTTGAAAATTGCCGATACGGGAACAGGCATTAAAAAAGATGTACTGGATAAGATTTTCGAGCCGTATTTCACCACAAAGGAGACAGGCAAAGGAACCGGACTGGGGCTTTCCGTGGTCCAGGGGATTGTTAAAAGTTGTCATGGTGACATCCATGTTTATAGTGAACCGGACAAAGGCACACAAGTTCATGTACTCCTTCCGATTATGAAAAAAATGACTAAAGTTAATGATTCTGATCCATTTGAAGCCATACAGGGAGGTACCGAGAGAATTCTTCTTGTGGATGATGAAGACATGATCGTTAAAATGGAGACGCAGGTACTTGAAAGACTCGGGTATCATGTAACACCCAAAACCTCCAGTGTTGAAGCGCTTAACGCATTTAAAGCAAATCCCGATATATTTGATTTGATTATTTCAGATATGACCATGCCGAACATGACCGGTGTTCAGCTTGCCCGTGAAATCAAAGCGGTAAGAGCTGATATTCCGGTGATCATCTGTTCAGGTTTCAGTGATCAGATAAATGAGGGTACCAGCAAGGAACTCGGCATTCAGGGCTATATAATGAAACCTGTAATTAAAAAAGAGATAGCCAAGATTATTAAAGAGGTTTTAAATGAGTGATCCTATCCCGGTATTTTAGACACTCATAGCACCAGGAGTTAAGCCCACCTACTTTTACGACAGGATTTTCGGTACTCAAGAATTATCCCTGCTCGGACTATCGGACGAATCAATCCTTTTAGCCTTTCAACGCTTGTGGTAAATATAAGAAAAATTTAAATTCAGG
Source organism: Desulfobacteraceae bacterium (assembly GCA_003354055.1). Next base: position 11,780 of record PIVQ01000054.1, read on the forward strand.
GAATGATAATGATTAAATCCAAAATAAAAATAAGATCCAAATATGTACCCGAAGGTATTAAGATTCTTTATGAAGACCGGGACATCATTATAATTGACAAAAGCTCTGGTCTTTTGAGTGTTAAAGCCAAGTACGAAAAAGAACAAACGGCTCATCAGTTATTGACAAATTACGTGAGAAAAGGGAGCTCAAAGGCAAAGGGCAACCTGTTTGTTGTTCACCGTTTGGATCGTGAGACATCCGGCGTCATGATATTTACAAAAAGCTACGAACTTCGTGAGAAATTTGCGGCACAGTGGAAAGATGTGAAAAAAAAATACCTGGCAGTTGTCCAGGGTAATTTAGCAGAAAAAAGCGGTGTTATTGAATCTTATCTTGCTGAGAAAGACGATTATACGATGTTTTCTGTGAAACCCCCTGAAGAGGGGAAGCTGGCTCGAACCAGGTATCGAGTAATAAAAGAGTCCAGGGACTATAGTTTATTGGAAATAGATCTTTTGACAGGTAAGAAAAATCAGATCCGTGTTCACCTGTCCGAAAGTGGCCACCCAATTCTCGGCGATTTAAAATATAATGAAAACCCTCAGGGGCGTTTGGCCTTGCACGCACTCTCGATCAAGTTTAAACACCCGTTTAATAAAGAAGAAATGGTATTTGAAACTAAAATACCGGATTATTTTTCAAGTTGTTTTGAGATTCAGAATAAAGATGAGGACTTGCCCCGAAAGACGAAACCCTTCAAAGGTCCAAAAAAGCACAAAAAAAAGGGGAAAAAGAAAAAAACAGGAAAAAAATAAAGACGCATCAACGAAAATGCCGGCGATAAACAGCAGATGTTCAAAGTTCACGGTGGCGGCTACGCCGCCGCCGTGAACAAGTGCAGAACCTCATCCGGCCCCTTGTCCGGGCTGCAGTAATATTACCAGACGAAAATCATATCAAATTACTGCAGCCCGGACCTATCTTCCATATCATTTGATTCCGGTTGAAACATAAATTTCCAAAAGGTGTGTGCATTGCTTATCCGGACGGCATCGGCACGGCTCAGGCCGATATCGCTAAGCATCCGGTCTTCCATGGCGAGCAACAGGCGGTGATTATGTTTCATCCGGTCCCATTGTTTGTAACGGTTTGCAGACCGTTTGATAAGGCACCAGATCCGCCGAAGGGTGTTTGAAAATTGATAGTTTGTTTCGTTACATTTGCAGTCCTGTAAAATCGTCATTTGAATCCTCCTTATAAATACAGTTACAAGCGGTTACAGAATGATGATAAAAAAAAAGTATTGATCAATCAAACGAATTGTTCTTATACTAAGAATGAAAATAATTGATAGATAGGATGGCCATATGATCACCAATATACCCATGGAGTTGTTAAGGACCTTTACTGCCATTGCTGACAGCGGCAACTTCAGCCGGGCGGCTGACATTGTGGGGCGGACCCAGTCTGCAGTGAGCATGCAGGTCAAACGGCTTGAAGAGGTCATTGAAAAACCTCTGCTGACAAGGGACTCCAGGAATATCAAATTGACTGCAGACGGACGAACACTGCTGAACTATGCAAGAAAGATTCTTAAACTGAACGAAGAAGCCCTATCTGTGCTGAAACAACCCGAGTTAAGCGGCGGGGTCAGTATCGGGCTGCCGGATGATTATGCCACACGGTTTCTACCCGAAATTCTGGCCGGATTTTCACGTACACACCCGAAAGTCCAGGTCGAAGTGACCTGTGAACCCAGCAATAAGCTTTTAGAAAAAATGCAGCGGCGGGAACTGGATTTGGCCATGACCACTTCAGCCACGGCAGAGATTGAAAACTGCATACTGCTCAGACAGGACCCCACGGTCTGGGTGACTTCGGATCAGCATTGCCAGCATGAACACAAGCCGCTTCCTCTGGCTCTTTTCCCGGATGAGTGCTATTGCAAAAATTGGATCTTGTCCGCCCTGAAACAGGCTGGGATCGAATACCGGATCGCCTACACCAGCCCGAGTATGATGGGATTGACGGCTGCTATCTTAGCCGGTCTGGCTGTGACAGCCATCAGCCAGAGCATAGTCCCTCCGGGAATGCGTAAGCTCCACCCGGAAGAGGGTTTTCCCTCTCTGCCCAGTGCCGCCTTTCTGCTCAACCGCAATCCTGACTCAGACAACTGTGTGGTAAATTCCCTTGCTGAGCATATCAAGAAGGCCTTTTCCACCGGGATGAATCTGTGACAATGGGGTCTGGCGATTGATATACCTCTGCCTTAAAAATTGCCGGGCCGAATACCGACCCGGCCCAGCCAATGGTTTTTATTCAAACGAAGCCCCGACCTCAACCTTTTCCAGAAGAATCTTGGGCGGTGCAAACCTTTTGCCGTATTTTTCCTCAAGCTGCCTGGCCCGGTCTATGAAGTTCTCAAAACCGTAGGTATTGACGAACTGGAGGACGCCGCCGGTGTGGGGAGGAAATCCAATGCCCATGATGGAGCCGATATTGCCGTCCCGGACGGATGCAAATACGCCTTCCTCATAGCATTTCAGGGCTTCGATGCTCTGGCGGAAGAGGATCCTGTCGATATAGTCCTGTTGGGGCAGTTCGGCTTCGGAATTGTAAAACATGGTGTAGAGGTCGGGCCAGATCTGTTTTTTCCCGTTTTCAGGATAGTCGTACCAGCCGCCGCCGTATGCCCGACCGCCCCTGCCGCACTCTTTAACCAGGATCCGGGCCATCTTTTCCGTTCCCGTATTTATGGCGGAGAAGGTGTTGTTGAGAATCTTATCAAGCTCTTGATTGGTCTCCACCACCTTGAGGGTCAGTTCCTGGGAGACCTCATCATGGATGGTTAAAGGACCTACGGGCATTCCTGCCTTTCGTCCCATGGCATCCACTATCACCGGATCCAAACCTTCGTCCACCATACGGCAGCCTTCGTCGATAAAGGTGGCAAAGACCCTTGAGGTAAAAAATCCCCTGCTATCATTGACCACGATGGGGACTTTTCCGATCTGCTGGGTATAGTCAAAGCCTTTGGCCAGGGCTTTGGGACCGGTTTTCTCTCCCAGGATGATTTCCACCAGGGGCATTTTATCCACGGGGGAAAAGAAGTGGAGGCCGATAAAGTCTTCCGGTTTTTCAGATGCCCGGGCAAGTTCGGTAATGGGAAGGGTGGAGGTGTTTGAGGCATAGATACCGTCAGGGGCCAAAAAAGGTTCCGTTTCCCTGATCACCCCGTGCTTGAGGTCCATGTTTTCAAACACCGCCTCAATGATCAGGTCGCAGCCCGTTAGATCGGCGTCAAGTCCGGTGGGGGTGATCAGGTTCAGGATAGCCTCTTTTTGGGCAGGATCCATGTATCTTAGGTCCACGGCTTTGGATAGCAACTTTTCTGAGTAGGCCTTTCCCTTTTCCGCTGCGGCAAGGCTGATATCCTTGAGCACCACCTCGATTCCGGCCTTGGCAGAGACATAGGCAAGTCCCTGGCCCATCATGCCGGCGCCGAGAATACCCACCTTTTTCACCCGGGTCCTGGGTACATCCTTTGGCCGGCTTCCTCCCGCATTCAGTTCGTTCATCTGGAAGAAAAAGGTGGTGATGAGATTTTTGGCCTCGGGGGAGACCACAAGTTCGGTCATCCTGCGGCTTTCAATCTTCAGGGCCGTGTCCACATCCAGACGGAGACTTTCAGCGGCAACGGCAAGGATGGCCTCAGGGGCTGGCATCAGACCCCGTGTTTTTTTGTAGAGCATACCCGGGGCAATCTGGAGCATCTGGATAATCTTAGGATTGCTCGTATCTCCGCCCGGGATTTTATACCCCTTTGCCTCCCAAGGCTGCGCCGCATCAGGATGGGCCAGAATCCAGGCAGCCGCCTTTTTCATCATCCCATCCGTGTCTTCAGCCAGGTCATTGATCAGGCCCAGCTTAAGGGCCTTTTCAGGGTGTAGTTTTTTGCCCTCCACCAACAGGGGAAATGCAGCTTCCAGGCCGAGCATCCGCACGGTCCTGACAATGCCGCCGGCCCCGGGCAGAAGCCCCAGACTGACCTCGGGCATACCGATCCGGGTTTTGGGATTATTGACTGCGATCCTGTGATGGCAGGCCAGGCAGATCTCGCAGCCGCCGCCAAGGGCGGTGCCGTTGATGGCGGCCACAACAGGTTTGCTTAAAGTTTCCAGACGCCGCAGATAGGCCTTGTTTTTTTCCACAAAATCAAAGATTACCTGCTCATCCCCCTTTTGAAAGGAGAGAATCTTTTTGAGATCACCGCCGGCAAAGAAGTCTTTTTTTGCCGAGGTAATGATCACCCCTGCAATATCATCTTGTTCCAGCCGGTCCATAGTGCTGTCGATCAGGGTAATAAATTCATCGTTCATGGCATTGACCGGACCTTTCATATCCATGGTGATGGTTACGATCCTGTCTGCGTCTTTTTCATATGTAAAACCGCTCATGTAACGTGTATCCTTATTTTACGGGTTAATATTTAAGGATCGGCTCCAAAATTACTTGATCTTTTGTTTTCAAAATACCTAGTTGGGGTCTTTTGTAAAAATACCCGTTTAAGGGGTTTTGGAAATAATTTAGATCAAGTTATTTTGTAACGATTCCTAGGCAAGGCATTCGATGATACCGGCAATACCGATACCGGCACCGGCACACAGAGTGATAAGACCGTATCTTAAATTCCTGCGTTCCAGTTCATCTAAAAGGGTGCCCGCAAGCACCCCGCCTGTGGCGCCCAGGGGATGCCCCAGGGCAATGGCGCCGCCGTTGACATTGATCTTCTCCCAGGGCACGCCGGTGTCTTTCTGGAATTTCATAGGCACGGCGGCAAAGGCTTCGTTCACTTCAAACAGATCAATTTCATCAATGGTAAGCCCTGCTATTTTCAACGCCTTTTTCGTGGCAACGGTGGGGCCTGTGAGCATAATGGTGGGCTCGCTGCCCACGATGGTGGTGACCACCACCCGCCCTCTGGGTGTCAGTCTAAGGTCTTTTCCAACCTGCTCACTGCCGATGAGAACGGCGGATGCCCCGTCCACGATGCCCGAAGAGTTCCCTGCATGGTGGACATGGGTGATGGAGGCAAGCTGAGCGTATTTTGCCAGGGCCACGGTATCAAACCCCATTTTGCCTGGCAGGGCAAAAGAGGGGCGAAGCTTTGAAAGCCCTTCCACGGTTGTTGCAGGCTTGATAAATTCATCCTTTTCTAGAATGGTCAGCCCGTTGATATCGGTCACCGGGATGACGGATCTGTCAAACCGGCCCTCGGCCTGGGCTTGAGCTGCCTTTTGCTGGGACTGAACCGCAAAGGCATCCACATCCTCCCGGGAAAAGCCCTCCAGGGAGGCAATGAGATCCGCGCCGATGCCCTGGGGGACAAATCCGGTCCGGATAGAGGTGGCCGGATCATCGGTCCAGGCAGAGCCTGCCGATCCCATTTTTACCCGGGACATGCTCTCTATACCGCCTGCCACTACAAGATCTTCCCAGCCGGACATGACCTTGACAGCGCCCATGCCGATGGCCTCCAGGGCGGAGGCGCAGAACCTGTCCAGCTGTACGCCGCAGACTTTCTGGTCCCAGCCCGCAACCATGGGGGCGATCTTCGCCACATTCGTGCCCTGCTCTCCCACGGGCATGACACAGCCCATGATGACGTCATCCACCCGGGAGGTATCCAGGTCAGAACGTTTTTGAAGGCCTTTCAGCAGTCCTGCCAAAAGATCCACGGGTTTGACTTCGTGAAGTGATCCATCTGTTTTTCCCTTGCCGCGCGGGGTACGCACGGCGTCATAAATAAATGCTGGTCTGCTCATCGTTTCACCTTAGCTTAAGTTAGAAATTTGAGTGGTTCTTATGAGAACCGCTATTGATTCATTAGATTCAGTTCGGCCTGTGCACTTCTCTGAGCACCCGGCGCAGGATCTTGCCGGTGGCTGTTTTCGGAAGTTCCGGCAGAAATTCAACCAGTTTTGGGGCCTTGTATGCGGCCATGTTCTTTGAACAATACTGAAGGATGTCTTCAGGGGTGATGGAATCGCGGAACGCCTCTTTTATGACCAGGCAGGCCTTGATGGTCTCTCCCCTGTAATCGTCGGGCACGCCGATGACGGCGGCTTCCAGGACTGCCTCATGGCGGTAAAGGTGGTTTTCCACCTCCACGGGGGCCACGTTGTAGCCGGAGGCAATGATCAGATCCTTCATCCGCTCCACAAAGTAGACAAAGCCCTCGTCATCCATATAGCCGACATCCCCGGACCGCCACCAGCCGTCCTCTGTGAATTCCTCACGGGTTTTATCCGGCTTTTTCCAATACCCCTTTACAACGCCGGGGCCCCGGAGAAGGAACTCTCCCGTGCTTCCTCTGGGAACGATGCCGCCGTCCTTGTCCACAATCTTCAGCTCTCCCATGACCGACCCCAGGGTTTCCCCGCCCATGCGTTTCCGGTTGGCCATCTCAACGATGCCGGGGGCAACACCGGTCACCTCACTGGCCCCCCATCCGTTATAAAGGTAGAGCCCGGTCTTGGCCTCCCACTCCTTCTGGAGCTGGGCCGGGACAGGGGTGGAGCCTGCCAGGGTGAATCTAAGGGAGGACAGGTCGTAATCGGAGAACCCTTCGGTCCCTAAAAGAGCGATATAGCCTGTGGGCGGAGCAAAAATCCGGGTAATGCCCGTGTTCTGGATGATGTTCAGGCTCTGGACCGGGTCAAAGACCGGTATGGGAACCACGGTGGCCCCCAGATAAACCGCAGGCAGGAGAATCAGTACATAGCCTGCAATGTGAAAGAGGGGAAAGAGCATGAAAAAGACATCATCATCCGTCACCCCGATCACCGAAGAGAAGAGAACCGTGGCCGCATTAAAATTATAATGGGTGATCATCACCCCCTTGGGAAACCCTGTGGTACCGGAGGTGTAGAGAATCATGGCAAGGTCTTCGTCCGGATCACATTCAGGTTTGGGAGGAACTTCCGACGGCTCTGAAATAATCGTCTGGAAATCAATGGCGGTCTCAATTTGCTGTTTTTCACCTGCCAGCATGGGCGGGATTACGGCACCCGGACCTGAAAAATCTTTCGGATGGGCGGTGACCAGGGTTGAAATGCCCAGAGGCTCCGTGACGGATTGAATCTGGGGATAAACCAAATCAAGCACAATCAGAATCCTGGCCCCGCAGTCATGGAGAATATACTCTGCCTCGGCCGCCTTGAGCATCACGTTCATGGGAACCAGGATGGCGCCGGCTTTCAGGGCGGCGAAAAAAAGAATAATATGCTGGGTGCAGTTGGGCAGCATGGTGGCCACCCGGTCTCCCTTTTGTACCCCGGACCGTATCAGAAACATGGCAAACCGGTCGCTGAGTTCATCAAGTTCCCTGTAGGTGGTGGGATGATCCAGGAAAATGGATGCCGGTTTGTCCGGACATGCGGCCACAGTTTTGTAAAACATCTCCAGCAGGGACTCTTTTGGTGTTTCCGGCACCGGTCGTGCACCCCATGCGGTATCAAATTTTTGATAGGATTCCTTCTTTGTCATTGGCTACCCCCTTGTGATTGATGTTGTTTCTAAAGGCCGATGGACTCAGGCGCCGATGGCGACCTTCACCCCTTTTCCGGCCACAATTCCCTTAAGTTTCTCTAATTGAAATCTGTCAGGGGCCTCCCCCTTAAAACCCCTTGTCCCCATGCCGATCTGCGCCATTTTGGATATGCCACCGTCGTGAAAGGGTAAAAGCGATACTTTTTCCACCCCAAGCTCCCGGGCCAGTGAGGCCACGGCATCCATAGAATCCGGATCGGCATTGACGCCGCTTATCACAGGGACACGGAACCAGGTCCGGACGGATGCGGTTATTTTTTCAAGATTCCTGCGGATGAGATTCGTGCCCACCCCGGTCATGGCCTTATGGGCCTGATTGTCCAGCAGCTTGATATCAAAGAGGACAAGGTCGGTGAGGGGCAGAATCCGGTCGAACTCCGGGGCGTTGCCGAACCCGGTGGTGTCCAGGGCTGTGTGAAAGCCTTCGGCCCTGGCCCGGGCCATGAGCGCATAAAGAAAATCCGGCTGCATCATGGCCTCACCGCCTGAAAAGGTGACGCCGCCGCCGGTATTTTTGTAAAACGGCGCATCACGTCTCACCGTATCCATCACCCTTTCCGCAGTGATTATTTCACCGATGATGTTCAGTGCACCGGACGGGCAGACGTCCACACAGGCAAAGCACTGGCTGCACAGTTCCGGGTCCGGAAAGGTTACCCTGCCGTCTTCTGCCCTGATGATGGCATTGGTGGGGCAAACCCGTTCACACACACCGCATCCCCCGCACTTGACCTGCCTGATCATCAGTTGGGGGATGGGGGATTGTGATTCCGGGTTTGCACACCAAAGACATCTTAAGGGACACCCCTTAAAAAATACCGTTGTTCTGATACCGGATCCGTCATGGGTGGCGAACCGCTGGATGTTGAATATGGTGCCGGTGTCTGTCATCAGAAGCTCAGTTCACTCCGCTTGATGATGGAATCTTGAAGGCCCCGGCTCAGGTCTGTAAAATAAGCACTGTAACCTGCCACGCGCACCAACAGGTCCGGATGGTTTTCCGGGTTATCCCGGGCATCAATCAGGGTCTCCTGGTCAATGACGTTGAACTGGATCTGGCTGATACCCAGATCCCCCCAGGTCCGCAGGTACCCCATGAAGGTCTCTTTCATATCTCCCGCAAGAGAATCGGGATGGAACTTCTGATTCAGCAGATGGTTGTGGGTTCTTTCCGTGCTGATTTTGGCGGCGGAGTTCAACATGGCTGTGGGTCCGTTTTTGTCCATACCGAACAATGGGGACAGGGTGGCATCGGACAAAGCCTCTCCGGCCACACGTCCGTCCGGGGTTGCAGG
>PIVQ01000579.1 GCA_003354055.1 Desulfobacteraceae bacterium
TTTAATTGCCTGATAATATCGGTAAACAAGCGGTCCAGTTCCTGTGCATCCTCTCCCTTACGGAAGATCAGGTGGATCGGTAGATTTCGATAGAGCTGCCTGCGCAGGTTTTTCAAACGGTGGACTTTGATGTATGGGTCAGCTTCATCCAGGGGAATGATGAATCCGTCGACTCTTCCTGTCACTACCTTTAATAGTCCGCTTTCAATATTCGACACTTCGCTCAGATTGTTTTTGTCGGAATGGGTGTTTCCCCGAATCACATCAATGGAAAGCGCATCAAGACCGTTGAGATCCGGCACAGTACTGTCCGCCCGGGTGTAGAGAACATCGGCCAGATTCCCGATGGACGATGCTGAATAGACCAGGCCGGGTTCTGTTGCCTGCCCTGGTCTGGCCAGGGGCATGTGAACATCGGCCAGTCCGTTTCTAACCATGCGCAGGCAGCGCTTAAAGGGGAAAATACCCAGAATCTGTATGGTTCCTTCCGTATACACCCGGTCCATGGCCCGGATGTCCCAGGGTATCCGGTTCTGCCTTGCCTGGAATATGGGCAATGACCATTTTCAAATTTCTGGCCTGGGCTACTCCGGCAAGGCCGATGATAATGATGCATAAAATATTAAAAAATAGTTTCATTGGGGCAGTGTGGTTACAGGTTGTGATTTACATCAGTGGCTGATGAGATATCTACCCCATTTATTTTGAGAATGGAAGACCCCAATTTTTTTTAGACGGGCCCAACTCCTGCAAATCGTAATAAATTTCTGCCTTGTCCGTTATCTTTTTGGTGACAATCCCCCTATCGTTCATTTTCAGGGCGGTATTTAAAAAAAGGCGTAATATCAGTAAAATATACAAAAAATGCTGTTTATTTCCCAGGTAATTGGTTCCACAGTCCCCGGATTTCGTCACATTGGACTTGCTATTTAGGATGGATTCCATGTGTAGTTAAGCCCGGCCGGATGTGAAATCCCGGTGAAAAGAGATGCTGTCTCCTTTATTAAACGGTTTATTTTATGAAACCCAATTTAACCGGAGGAAAAACATGGACGAAGAAATTATTCAAAAAACATACGGAAAACTTGTGGCAAAGGCTTGGACTGATGCGGATTTCAAGGCAACGCTGCTGGCAGATACCAAGACCGTATTCAGGGATCATGATATTGAGGTACCGGACGGTCTTGACGTATGTATTGTTGAAAATTCGGAAACGAAAAGATATTTCATCCTGCCCGCTGGACCCTTAAACGTGACTGCCCATGAGCAACTGGGAAGCGGTACTGCGGAACCTGTGGAAAGGTGCCAGAGTATGTATGATTACGAATAAACGGTGTAGAACCATCGTATAATTTACTCCGCCCCGGAAAATGCCATAGAAACCAAGTTAATACCGCCGGGGCGGAGCTGCAGCATGTATTGTTCCTTATGGGCAATACTTTTATTCCCCACTATCGGGGGGGGGACTGCGGCCTTCATATCTAAGCCAGTTGGAAATGGGGGCCCGGGCTGCGGTAAAGGCCCTCGCAGACAATGGTATCGCAGACGTGCTGTCGGCGGTCATTCCTGCGGGGGGCTTTGCCACGGCATTCCATTTGGTTCCACATCAAGAATATCATGAATCCGGGGGGGCGTTTAAAGCGCCGGCGTTTTTCCGGAAGATTTAGAAAATTGAGGTGTATCAACCGCCGGTCCGGATGGGGTACCCGGCCTGATCGATCAATTTTTAAACAGCCAAAAATTGCGACTTGATGGCTCGGCCACCCCATCCGGACCTGATCGGTTTACGAACCGGTTAATTCAAATTCGGGCGTGAGGATAAGAGGAGAAATCTAATCATCAGAACGCCTTAACATGCTTTTATCAAACAATTTGTAGGAATTCTCTTTATGCTTCTTAGAGGCATACATTGCAACATCTGACATTTTTAACAGTTTTTCATGATCTTCACTATTGTCCGGTGCTATGGATACGCCAACACTAATAATAATATTAATAGACTTATCACCTATCTTCATAGGTTCTTTAAAAACATCCAAGGTCTGAGCGGCAACATTTTCAGCATCTGAAATATTGGTAATATTTGTAAATAGGACGACAAATTCATCTCCACCAATGCGAAATACAATATCATCTGAACGAGTCGTTTCTTTTAGCCTTTTTGCGGTCTCCTTCAGCATGGCATCACCTGCATCATGTCCCAATGTGTCATTTAGCTGTTTAAATTTATCCAAATCCAAAAATAAAACAGCCGTTTTCGTATTAGATTCTTTTGCATGCCTAATCGCTTTTTTAATTTCATCTAATAAATTTGTTCTATTATACAAGCCGGTCAACTCGTCATGATGTGCTTTATAGTCTAATTTTTGTGTCCGATCATACACTTTTTCATTCATCTTAAAAAAACTTGTGAGCAAATAACCCATTTCATGTTTTGGCGTGACATCTGAAATATCTAACCTTTTACCTCTTTCCATTTTTTTTGTATTTAAAAGCAGCATGTTTAACGGCTCGAAAAAATTTCTGTTTAAGAATGAGACAGTCAATATACCGAAGAAAATAAAAAACAGTATTTCAACAATTATAACCGTAGATATGATAGCTCTATGTCTTTTATAGTCCCCTTTCCTTTTTTCGAGCAAAATCATTTCCGCATTTATAAATTTATTTAACAGGGTTCTTATATCATCCATATATTGTTTACCGTTGTTTTGCCTGACAATCTCAAGTGCCTTATTAAAATTACCTTTATCTTTTGCTAATAAAATTGTTTCCTTTAGTTCGCTAAATTTTAATTTCATTAGTGCTTTTATAGCATCAAGTCGTTTTACTTGATTTGGATTATCCGATACCAATAAAGATAGCTTCTCAAAGCTTTCCTGCGCAGAAATAAGACCTTTGTGATATGGCTCTAAGTAAGCGTTGGCGTTTGTTAACAGATAACCCCTCTGTCCGGTTTCGGTGTCCTGCAACGAACTTAAATAATTTTCAGTTTCGATAATTACTTCATGAGTATGATTTACCCATTTTAGTTTTCGTTCTCCATAATAATCTATCCCATAGGAAAAAAGTGCATTTCCAATTACCAGTAAAAATAAAATAGTTATAATTACCTTTAATCTTATTCTTATACTCATGATGATTACATCCTTCACGAAGTCTTATGATCGTTGCCTTCAAAACTGAATTTAGATAAAAAACCTTGTGGCGTTTTCCGGATGGATTTGGAGCTATAATCCCGCTTCATTTTCATTCTCGAATTGTATTTTACGAAAGGTTTATTGATCAATATAATATCTCAAGAGAAGTCCTTTTTCAACCTTGCGATATTGTAGATAGTATCTTCGCATATCCAAAGACCACCCCTACAAAGAACGTGCTAAGGATCGGCTCCAAAATTACTTGATCTTTTGTTTTCAAAATACCCAGTAGGGGTTTTTATAAAAAATACCCATTTAAGGGGTTTTGGAAACAAGTTTCTGCCCTTCGGTATTTAGATCAAGTTATTTTGTAACGATTCCTAAGTTCCTAATGGTTCAGTTTTAAAGTCCCCCTTGTTTTTCCGGAAGAGTGAGAAAACTTAAGTATATCAACCGCCGGTCCGGGTGGGGTACCCGGCCTGATCGATCAATTTTTAAACAGCCAAAAATTGCGACCTGATGGCTCGGCCACCCCATCCGGACTTGATCGGTATACGAACCGGTTAATTCAAATTTGAGCATGGGGATATCCACATTGAAGGATAAGCCAACAATTATTAAATTGGTTTAGTCTTGTTTTACTTTCCAACCAATACAAACGGTGCCCAGAAGAAAGGGTGGCGCAAGGTGTCATCTGTGATAAATTCCAGCTGAACCCTGCGTAATGCCTGACGGGCTGGTATGCCTTCCACGAATAAATCATAAAACCGGGTCATGAAGGTCTGAGTACCTTGATCACTGATTTGCCACAGGGTTGAAAGCACGGTGTGGGCACCGGCCTCTTCAAATGCCCGGCGCAGCCCGTATACGCCCTGGCCACGTTCAATTTCGCCCAGACCGGTTTCACAGGCCGACAGAACAACTAATTGGGTGCCGGATAAATTCAACCCCAAAACTTCAAGAGCTGTCAGAATACCGTCGGTTCCATCCGGCAAGTATTTTCCTATTACACCGTTATTGGCGGAAGCCAAAGCAAGTCCCGCGCGAAGCAGGGGATCTTGCAGTGATTTTGATCCCGGCGGGCCGGCCTGTCCATAGGTTTTCTCGTCTTCGGGCGAAATAAGATTAAATTCGATAGTTTCCGGAGGTGGCGACGGATTCGCCAGAAAAAAACCATGGGTCGCCAAATGCAATACACCGGGAGAATCTATTTTTGCCAGTCGATTTTCAGCCGCCTGATCAAAGGCAAATTTTTCAGGGGAAAATCCCTTTTTTTGGAACATTGCCAAAATCAGCTCGCCTTCCTGAATGGTGCCGGGCAAAGGGCCGAAATAAAGGTCCTTCAAACTTAAACCTCTTGTGCGGGATGCTCTTTTAGCTGTCCCATTGATATCTTGCTTCCCGTGCGCGTCATAATCCGGCGCGAAGAATATTGCCGGATTTTTCTTAATCCCTTTTGTTTTTGACAGCACGATATCCCTTGATGAGGATAATACGGTGAAATCCAGGGTCTGGATTAAATAGTCTCCCTCTTTGTTTATGAGTGCGCCAAACGGCAATAAATGCAATACACCATCCGGCACTAAAATTACGCCTTTCTTTTTTTTCGTATACG
>PIVQ01001397.1 GCA_003354055.1 Desulfobacteraceae bacterium
TGGACCTGTCACGCTTTCGTGCCGCTTCTTTGACTTGGTATTTTGCCACAAAGGAGAAATGACATGGCATCATCACAACGCACCCCTGAATTCCGCGCCGAGGCTGTGCGCATAGCTTTGACCAGCGGTCTGCCACGTAAGCAGATCGCATCTGATCTTGGTGTTGGGTTTTCGACATTGAGCCGCTGGATACAGCAGGATCAACGTAATCTGGACAAACCGACCGCGCAATCTGATCTGGAGCGAGAACTGACACAGCTGCGCAAAGAAAACCGACTGCTACGCGAGGAGAGGGACATCTTAAAAAAAGCCACCCAATTCTTCGCGGAACGAAGCAAATGAGGTTCGCGTTCATTGCCAAGAACAAAGATGTTCTGCCGATCAATCGCCTGTGCGAGATCATGGATGTCAGTCCACGCGGATACCGCGCGTACTGCGTTCGCCCCTTAAGCAACAGTCAACGTAACGATCTGATTGTGTTAGCGCATATCCGCGAACAGTTTGCTCTGTCGTTGGGCAGCTACGGCAGGCCCAGAATGAGCGAAGAGTTAAAGGAGGCCGGGGTTGATGTTGGTCACCGTCGTGTCGGACGTCTGATGCGTGAGAATGGAATACGCGTTGAAAGATCAAAGAAATACCGCGTGACAACGCACAGCAACCATAACTTCAACATCGCACCCAATCTGCTGGACGGTGATTTCACGGCAACCGCACCCAATCAAAAGTGGGCCGGAGACATATCCTATATATGGACGCATGAGGGCTGGCTGTATCTGGCTGTGATTATAGACCTCTATTCGCGACGTATCGTTGGTTGGGCCGTTAGCAATCGAATGAAACGTGACCTGGCGATCCGAGCATTGGAAATGGCGATCAACCTACGACGGCCTCCCAAGGGCTGCATTCATCATACAGATAGAGGCAGCCAGTATTGCTCACATGACTATCAGAAAATTCTGTGCAAGCATGGGTTCAAAGTATCAATGAGCGGTAAAGGAAATTGCTATGACAACGCGGCTGTTGAGACGTTTTTTAAGACGATCAAGGCAGAGTTGATCTGGCGCCAATCATGGCCAACACGCAGGACAGCAGAACTGGCAATCTTCAGCTACATAAACGGCTTTTACAACGCCCGCCGAAAACACTCAGCCCTCGGTTGGAAAAGCCCCTTG
>PIVQ01001398.1 GCA_003354055.1 Desulfobacteraceae bacterium
ATAATTGCTGATTTTCTGGATGAAATAAAATTAACGTAGTCGTAAAACATTAATTATTGACCTAAAAAAGTAAATCTAGACACAGCTTTGCTTGTTAAATTAGAGTGGGTGTCAGTTTAATTGTGATTCATCTTATAAGAAAAGCTATCAATTAGGAAAATTTGGAGTGGAGCATAAGATCGGAACTAGGACAGTAGTAAATCAGTCTAATTTTTCTCCTAGAATTTCTGCGAATACTAAAGTTAAGATAGGAACGCTATTCGGGATTAACTTTGCCCTTGGATACGATGTGAGGTATTAAGTTGCGTACTATTAATTTTAACTGGAATAAGCATATAGAATTGGACGCTGACGTGTTGTCTGAAATTAAACCTCTTAAAGGAAGGGTTTGGGAATTTTTAATACCGGATGTCGATATTGATTACAGAGTGTTTAAGTGCTTTCACGACAATAGGTATTATATTTTTAAAGGAAAAGGTGTTGTTTCTATTCTGACATTCTATGGACGTATTTTGAGGTTCAAAAGTTTGGTACCAACTTTGAATAAAGTAGCTGTTGGAAAAGAATATAACAATCTATTTGATGGTACTTTGAAGGTAAGTTTTAGTGGATCTGATTTTTTAGTTGATGAAAGGCTAGTAGGAAATATAGGTTCTGAAAATAGACTATCGTGGGCCGTAAAATGTTTATTGAAATTTAAGCTTTTACCTTATAAACCTTGGAATGGAATAAGGTATGATGAAACTATGATTGATCAAGGTTTAGCTCTTACGTTATTAATTTCAGAAGTAGCAAGTTTGGATTCTTAATAGGTGATAATTAGTAAGGATAATTAGTAAGGATAATTAGTAAGGATAATTAGTAAGGATAATTAGTAAGGATAATTAGTAAGGATAATTGGATAATAACCTTTAACTCGGCTAGCCACTATAGCTAGCCGATGCCTTTGGCAATGCCTTTGGCAATGCCTTTGGCAATGCCTTTGGCAATGCCATTGGGAACTCGATTGTTAATCATCATGTTGAATCAGCAGCACGCCAGCAATAAACTAGACAATAAACTAGACACCCACTCTAATTTTTGCAGTTTGGCGAACTAAGTACTAGGCTTTCATCAGTGTGAAAACAAGCAGAGTGTCTTATGGCAATCGCAAGAAAGCGTCAAGTAAGTTT
>PIVQ01001399.1 GCA_003354055.1 Desulfobacteraceae bacterium
ATGAAACCCTTTCTGCTGCCGGCAGTGGTAAGTCAGATGTCCGCCACAGGCGGCCTGCTTATCCTGGCTTTGGGGCTGAACATGCTCAGAGATAAGAAGATCGCCGTGGGCAATATGCTACCTGCCATATTTTTGCCGCTGCTTTATTATCTGGCAACGACTTTGTTTTAAACGGTTGTCCGGGTGCGGTGTAAGGTTCATTAGAACAGCCGGACGATTTAATATATTTAGTGGCTGACCGAAAACTCGTGCTTGGATGAAAACTTGCCCATATGCAAGGCGCAAGAAAGGCTAAAACCGGAGTGTACTATTGTACATGAGGCCTGATTTTATAATTTGGCAGACTTTTGCAGCAACGCGGCAGATGGGTGAGTTTTCGTTCAAGCATTATTAAAGGAAAAAACATGAGCGAATTACCAGTACCTGAAGGAATACAAGACGACCCAAATGCGATGGAGATGCTCCGGGTATGGATCGGAAACCGGGATATTCAAGTGTCCATGTTGTTGGGCATGTGGGAACAGGCATCAGATAACGACATAGACGAAAGGGAAGCCTGGGGAGAACTT
Organism: Desulfobacteraceae bacterium; assembly: GCA_003354055.1. The sequence continues at coordinate 570 of PIVQ01001399.1, forward strand.
CTGGCCGATCTGGTCCGCCATATTGCCAACGGCTTAACCCAGAGCCATGATTACAATACAACGGCTTCTGAAATGCGGATTGCCAATGCCATGCTCACCCATCTGGGCCACGGTGTAAATTCCATTGAGGGGGAGATTAAACCCTAACCCCTACGCGATGTCATTAAAAATCCCTTGACCGGGCAGGGGGCTTGATTTAGACTTTAGGACTCGTTACAAAATAACTTGATCTAAATACCCTAAAGGGCAGAAACTTGTTTCCAAAACCCCTTAAATGGGTATTTTTACAAAAGACCCCAACTGGGTATTTTGAAAGCAAAAGATCAAGTAATTTTGGAGCCGATCCTAATCAGATCATCTGCTCAAGGCAACCTTGACTTTACTCTTCTATATTTCTAAAACACAGTGAGTTTCAACCTTTATCCGGCCTGGTAGGCCGTGAACCCGGAGGAAATATTCTGGATGTTTAAAAAAATACTGGAAGGGTAATCCCCCCGAAAAAAAAGGGTTATCAAAAGTAGAATTTTCAAGTATGAAAAAATAAAGGAGATTCTACATGAAAAATTCACGTTACAGCGACAGCCAGATTTTAAGTATTTTGA
>PIVQ01001400.1 GCA_003354055.1 Desulfobacteraceae bacterium
GAATCGTTACAAAATAACTTACCCTAAATTCTTTCCAAAACCCCTTAAAAGACAGGGGATTTTGGAAGCAAGAGGTTAATTAATTTTGAAGCCGATCCTTACCTAAATTCCAATCTTCTGGTTCAATTCTAATCTGCGACGTGCTGGCCCGATCTGCCTGAATGCTGTTGGGGGGTACACTTTCTTTTTGCCCTCCTTTAACGAAATACATAAATCGGCGAGCATAGACAATTTTCGGATGTTTAAAGTGATTTTCGAACTCCGCCCGGTAACTATTCAGGGTAATTACAAAAAGTTCGTAAACCGGGGAGGTTCGGGTGGGGTGGCCGAGCCATTAGATTGGAATTTTATAGAGGCGCTTAATGAAGCGGAGTGAAAAACGTCGTAGCGGTTATCCGCAGGATAACCGCATTAACGTCGTTTTTTCGGAGCGAATTTAGCGCGTCTTAAAATTGTTCAATCAGGCCGGACATCCCAGCCGGACCGGCGGTTGTTTATGGCCGGAACACCAGAACATATTCCAAACCCTGGAAACAAAAAATATGGTTGGAAAAGCAGTAACTTCAAAAAATAATCCCAAAACCAATCTGACCATCGCAAGATTTAAATATGACTGCTATAACCGAAAACCGGCATACCAAGACACCGGGCCGCGCAGCCTGGAGGCGTCTAAGCATTGTTCCCAAGAGGCTTTCAGTTTGCTATATTTAAATTCATTCCCCAAATCTGATAATTACCAAAACCAACCGACATATCTACACAGCCTCTTGAAAAAAATACTTTTCATGCCGCCTTCCAGCCTACCCGACCCTCAGTGCAGAATTCAACAATTGAACTATTATTAAACCGGCAATGAAATACATAAATCAGCGAGCATAGGTAATTTTCGGATGTTTGAAGTAATTTCAGAACTCTGCCCGGTAGCTTTTGTAGCTTGCGTAAATGTGACAATGCTTTTTTGTGCAATTGATCTTTCGTTCTCGCCGGAGGCCCTGAATGAACCCCGATTTTTAGGTCACAATTCAGGTACTCATCAGGAGTCAACTCAGATTTCAATGATCTGAGAATATCAGCGTTCATCTGCGTCCCATACAAAATGGAAGGTATATTTATTTCCGAGTCCCTTATCCACTGACTTACCCGCAGATTTACTCAAAATTTACTCCAGGGG
>PIVQ01000580.1 GCA_003354055.1 Desulfobacteraceae bacterium
CTATTATACCTTGTTCTTATGGTTTCTTCATGTTTCATAATAGCATTTTCAGTGTTTCTTTATTTTAAACTGAAAGAGAATTGGAAAGACACCTAATATGTTGCGGGATTAAGATTTAGGAGGCTTACGCTCCGAAACCTCTCGGCTCAACCGTTCGTTTTAAAGATACATCAGATTCATCTAACAAAATGAAAGGATCTATGGCATGCACGCAAATGTTACTTCAGGTGAAATCAAGTCAGGTCAGATAAATAACTTTTTAATTATTTATGAAGAATCTGTAAAGCCCGTGGTTGAGGCAATTCCAGGATTGAAAAATCTTTATGTACTTACTAATGAAAACTCTAAAGCGATGGTTATCGCAATATACGCATCAAAAGAAGATGCTGAGAATGCAGACCAGGATGGCCATGCTCAGGAAGCGTATAGTAAATTAGCAGGCACCTTGGTAATTGAATCATTCTCACGGGACAGTTACGCTGTGAGTATTCAAATCTAAAGTGATTGCCGAAAAAACGTTACGAAAGACATCAGTAGAAAAGGGCAATCACCAAAAGGCAAATCGATTATAGTATACGGAATTTCTAACCTTAAGAGGTAGAAAAAGAGACTATGGTTTCGGAACATGTTTTTGCGATTTGCTATAAATATTTGAAATCGAAAAAATCAAGTGGGCGTAGACAGCCTTCTCTCTCATTAAATCGTTAGTAAAGAATAGACCTATGATAAGAAGAGCAAATATCATTGAAAATAAATTTCTTACAGAAATGTCCTTTGATTCAAAACGGTATTGGAATTACCCGGAGAAGTATTTCAATATATGGGATACAGAACTGACAATTACTTCGGATTATATTTCAACAAATGACGTTTATGTTTATGAAGAAAATGATTGTATCATTGGATATTATTCAATTGTAGATCTTAAAAGAGACCTCATAGTATCGGATATTGTAATTGAGGCGGGCACATGGTTAGAGCACATGTTTATTTCACCACAATCTATCCGTAACGGGATCGGGACAAAACTATTTTTGGATTGTATCGAGCTGTGCTATTCAAAAAGTATCGTTACGCTCAAAATACTTGCCGATCCGAATTCTCGTGGTTTTTATGAAAGGATGGGATGCAAATTCATCAAGGATTATCCTTCCACAATTGAAGGCAGAACCACTCCATATTTGGAGTATTGTCTAAATGAATGGGAAAATGAGGCATAACCCGTTGTTCCGTTCCGGTCCCTGAACGTCAACTGTTAAGATCCCTAAAAGGAGAGAGACGATGGACTTCGAAGCAATCAAGACTCCGATCGAACTTACGCTTGTGATGGCTTTTGCAGACCCCACTAATTATGTGAAGGCATGTGAAGAAAAATCATCCCGAGAGATTTTTGACATGATGTCAGAGTACTTTGAGTTGGCAGGAGACATTGTTGAAGGGGCAGGCGGGAAAATCGTCAAGTTTATTGGGGATGCGGTCTTTGCTGTATTCCCAGGAGACAATCCGGTGAGGGCGGTTAACACTCTTCAGAAACTCAAGTCTGAAGTTGAAGATTTTTTCAAGCGCCAGGGTGTCGAAAGCGTGCTGAAAATCAAAGCACATATTGGTTCTGCCACATGCGGCGCCATAGGGACACGAAGGCATAAGCAGTTTGACGTAGTAGGGCATGACGTCAATGCCGCTGCTATGCTGCCGGAAAATGGGTTTGCTCTTTCCGTGGCACTCCAAGCCCGGATCGGCGGTTGATATGCCTCACCATAAAAAAGGATTTTAAAAAACTGCTGGTCCAAATGAATTGAAACAGGTATGACAGAGAAGATAATTACTCAATTTTAACAATAGGAGATGCGCAAATGGCGATGTATAGCCCCCATACGGTTCATCGTGAGAAACATCATCTGGAGTTGATGGAAATGCTGGTGAATTATCATAATTCCGGTGCCTATGGCCGGGATGTTCAGACCGTGGGGCAAAAGGCCTTGGAGTACCTGGACAATCTGTCCTCTGGTGAACAGAACCGGGCCATTGTTTTGGATCTGGATGAAACCTCCTGGTTTAATAACTGGCCAAAGCTGATTAATCCGGAACTTGACGGCCCCAAGGCATGGGCTCAGTGGATCAAAGAGGCTGCCGCCCCGCCGATTCCGACTACCCTCGAACTGGTTAACCTTGCCAGGAAAAAAGACATCCAGGTGTTTTTCATTACAGGCCGGTATGAGTCCATGACGGCGGATACGGAGAAAAATCTGGTAAATGCCGGATATCAAGGCTGGAAAGACCTCTACCTTTATCCTGATCCTCCGAAGACACCGGGGGGAAACAGGGAACTTGTCTTTCCCGAGGCAGCCACTTTTAAAACAGCCATCCGCTGGAATATCACCCGCAGCGGTTATACAATTGTGCTGAACATGGGAGACCAGGAAAGCGATATTACAGGCGGCTTCTGCGATAAGACCTTTAAGCTGCCCAATCCGTTTTACACAGTGATTTAAAAGGAGGGCGTAATGGAATCCCCTTTTTTCATCAGTCTAAGTGATCTTCATTTCAATCCCTGTTATGATCCAGCCCTTACCCCGAGGCTTGCAAAGGCGCAGGCTAAAGAGTGGGAAACAATATTTAAATCCTCGAGCCATACAGATCCGGCTGCCTATGGCACGGATACCAATTATCCTTTGCTGGCATCCCTGTTTGAGGCATTGAATGCGCACAGGGAGGCAGGATTTGTTCTGTTTTCCGGAGATTTTCTCGGCCACTGGCTGCAGGGGCAGTTTGAGGAGCAGACCGGAAATAAGGATGAGGCTGCCTTTCAGGACTTTATAGGCAAAACCATCACCTTTTTAAATCAGCAGTTTGAATCCGTTTTTCCAAATCGGGTGGTATTTCCCTGCATGGGCAATGACGACAGTATTTGCGGGGATTACCGCATCTCTCCCCTGGGAGATTTTTTGAAGCTGTTTACAAAGACCTGGCAGCCTGTGATGGATCGTCTACCCGGCACGGATGGTGCGGCATTTTCCCGGACCTTTCCCCTTGGCGGGTATTATAGTGCAGAGGTCCCGGGGCTGTCCGGGTTCCGGATCATCACGCTCAACAATATTTTCATGTCCCAGAATTATCTCAATGCCTGTCACAAGGTTGCAGGTGACACTGTCCAGGCTCAGCTGGACTGGCTGGCCTGGGAATTATACGACTGCACGGCCCGGAATCAGAAGGCCTGGATCGTTTGCCACGAACCTCTGGGAGTGGATATGTACGGGGTGCTCCACGGTAAGGCAAAAGACTGTGCCCAGAATGTTAAAGATTTTGTGAAGCCGAAGTTTGCAGATGCGCTTCAGAAGATTTACCTCCAATGGCAGGATACTGTTGAGGCGGTTTTCTGCGGTCATACCCATATGGATGAGTTTAGGATCGTTTTGAATCCGGACGGAACACCTGCCGTGCCTATTCATGTAACCCCGTCAGTCAGCCCGGTGTTCGGCAATAACCCCGGCTTCCAGGTCTTTACCCTTGATCCGGATGTCGGCCTGAAGGATTATGCCACCTGGTTTTATGACCTGGCCGGCAAGGGGACAAAAGCATGGGAGAAGACTTATACATTCTCTGAAACCTACGACCTAAGCCGGGTAGATGCCGATGCCATGTTCGCCGTCCGCAATGCCATAGAAGACAATCCTACGGTGCGGGATGCCTATATCCGTCATTTTGATGTGGAAAACCTGAAAAACTCCCAGCTCACGTCTGAGGATTGGCCGGCCTTTTACCATGCCATCACCGATTTGACTCCGGCCGCCTATATCAAGGACTATTGCACCGGGAATGCAAAAGGACAATCGTAGGTCGTTTTTATGTATGTTGCAAAGGTTTTAGACGTAATTAGTGGTTGACCGAAAACCCGTGCTTGGATGAAAACTTGCCCATATGCAAGGCGCAAGAAAGTTTGAAACCGGAGTGTACTGTAGTACATGAGGATTTCAAACTTTTGCAGCAACGCGGCAGATGGGTGAGTTTTCGTTCAAGCACTAATCATCCCAGACCCGGCAACGGCGGGGCGATTCCGTTAAATCTCCAGCAGTCGTCCTGACTGCTTACGAAGCGGAAAATTCCGGTTCTCTCAGTCCATGAGGCCCCGGGAATTTTACGTCACTCCACCCCCTCACCCCACCGCTGCCTGAGCCGCCGGGTATGCAAACGATGAAGTTGTCACCAATAGATGCCTACTTGATATTCTGAAAAGGTGGTTTGGCATTTTAACCCTGATTTAAAAGGTCTTTACGCTGCCGTTAAATAGTGATAGGCCGTAATACAGCGATCTGTTTTTGATGTTCCGGATAATGTATTAAATTTGAAGCCGATGGATAATTGCTGCTGTCCGGATCGGGTAGACTCATACTTAGAATAGTCATCAACAGGGTTTTGAAATATTCGGGCTCTGTTTATTGTTTAAAGGAATGCTTAAGCGTTTACCGGCAGAGTGTATGGGCTTGCATGCATGCAGGCCGGAGGAGGATTATGGAATATGTGTTGATTCCCCTGGTGGCGCTGGCTGCCTTTTTCCTGAAGGGGGTCACCGGTACGGGGACGACCACGGTGATTGTTGCGTTGGGATCCCTGTTTATTGATCCGAAGCTCACCGTTGTCATGGCCTCGTTTATCAATATCTTCGGTGGGCTGGGTATGGTGCGGATTGATCCGTTGCCTCTGCCGCGCCGCTATTGGATACCAATCTCCTTGCTGATGGT
>PIVQ01000055.1 GCA_003354055.1 Desulfobacteraceae bacterium
TTCCAATACATCTTCCACTACAAATTCAAAATCTTGCTCAGTGGTTCCCATGGGAGAGGTGGTGTCGTTTTTCAAAGCCTTGTCACAGGATGCCAGGATTCCTTTGGGTCGCTCTTCTCTGGGGCGCAGTCCCCGGGCATTAAAAATCAACTGTGGGATATCAATTTTCATAGGACAGACATACATGCAGCGCATGCACATCGTGCACATCCAGGGCCAGTCAGAGGCGATAATTTCTTCATCCATACCCAGAGCAGCCATGCGCAGGAATTTTCTGGGATCCATATCTGCCAGCCCTGTTGCAGGACACCCTGAGGCACAGGCGCCGCAGGTCAGGCAGGCGTTGAGATTTCCGCCCTCGGGCAGGATTTCTTTAACCTTGTCTAAAAAAGTAGGGGCCTTTTTTTTCCGGCCAAGTGTGATGACAGCTTCTGCCATGTTTATTCCTTTCAAATCATTATTTTTAAAGTGGCATTTAGTGGTAGTCATGCGTTCCCATTACAACGTCGATGCCGGTTTTCTCCTTGATAATACCGGCCAGATCCTCAGCACTGGTATAGGGGCATTTGGGCACGGCATTGGCCAGGCAGGAACTTAAGTAAATCTTGTCCGGTTTGATTTCGGATAATTTGGCAGCCATGCCAAGGCTGGGGACAACAACTCTGCCCGGGCACTGGCATTTGACAAATGAGACCACTGCCGCAGGGGATTCAAATTTTCCCTCTCCGGTTGCAGCTGCTTTCAGGCAACGCCATTCCCCGGGACATCCGTAACCCTGGTCTATGTAGGCTCCGCAACCGACAATCGCAACTTTTTCCATATTGTTCTCCTTAAGGTCTGGTTTTCCTCGGCTGTTCGTTCATCCCGAACTACTGCAGCACAATGTATGCCAGAATGACGGGAGTGTGGCTCTTGTTGAAAATGTTTGATATTTCAACGGGTTGCAGCAATATTCCGGGATAAATGTTTTTAGTGGGGAAGGCGCAGTCCTGCGACCCTTGCCCGGGGCGGGGTGTCAAAATTGCAACCGGGCAGGGCGGTCAAGAAAAAAACTCTTTTCCAGGACAGGAGGATAGAGTACAATGCGCCCTAATTTATACCAAATGAACGTGTGAAAAATGGATCGAAGGACGTTTTTAAAATCAGCCGGTGTAACCCTGACCCTGAATACCATCAGTTTCGGACCGGTACAGGTCCTTGCAGGACAGGTTTTGGCAGGCCGTGGTGTTTCCCCTGAGGCGTTAACGGGGGGAAAACTCGCAATGGGGTCAGATCCCGGCCCGGTACCGGATTTGGGTATAAAAGATCGATTGATAAAAAGCCAGCTGTTTGATCAACATTTTCAAGATGATACGATTCTGTCTGAAGATGAATTACCCTTGCTCAAATCCAGTCTGATCCGTCTCAAACGGATTCAGCGGCTGATCGGATACGGCAATTTTTGTCTGCTGGGGTTTGACGATGCCCTTACGTATTCAAGGTCCTATTCCCGGGTGGGGCGGTTTACAAAGGCCGAACTTAAGTTCCTTGAGAAGATTTTTTATAGTCCGGCCAATGGCTACGGATTCATGGGAGCGAAACCCATTGAAAAGATGACGGTTCGCATCCACAAAAAAGAGACCCAAAAAATTCCCAGAACAGGCAACTATCTTTATAAGGGGAAGCCGGTTAAAATGTACGCGGATATCCAGAAAAAAATAGGGCAGGATGCCGTGTTAACCTCGGGAATTCGCGGGGTGATGAAACAATTTTTGTTATTTTTGAACAAGGCTGACCGGAGCCGGGGCAATTTGTCCATGGCCTCCAGGTCCCTGGCGCCTCCGGGATATTCCTTTCACGGAATCGGGGATTTTGATGTTGGGGAAAAGGGGTTTGGCGTTGATAATTTTACAGAGAAATTTACCCAGACACGGGTATACAACCAACTGTCCGACTTGGGATATATAAAATTTAGATATGATCGGGAAAATGACCTGGGGGTTCGGTTTGAACCCTGGCATGTTGAAGTGGGCTAAACGCATACTGACCTGCACAGCTTTGGAAAATCGCCTGTGGCTGGTTGTGGTGTGCCTGAGCTTGGCCTGTTACGGCGGTTTTAAGATAAGTCCGGCCATGGCGGCTGACCTTGGGCTTGATTTTTCAGTCCACACCCTGTCTTCCGGCAGGCCCGGCCCCACTGCATTGATCGTCGGCGGTATCCAGGGGGACGAGCCTGGCGGGTTCAATGCTGCCGCCCTGATTGCCACCCATTATAAAGTCTATTCAGGCCGGGTCATTGTGGTTCCCAATTTGAATTTCCCCAGCATTGTACGACGGTCCAGAGGGGTATACGGAGACATGAACCGGAAGTTTGCCCGGCTCACGCTTGATGATCCCGAATGGAAAACCGTAGACCGTATCAAGTCCATGATGAAGCACCCTGAGGTTGATTTTATCCTCAATCTCCATGACGGCAGCGGATTTTATACCAAAACCTATGAAAGCCCCCAGCGTAATCCGGGCAGGTGGGGGCAGAGCATCATCATTGATCAGGCACGTATGCCTGTGGTTCAGGGAAAGGACCCTGCTGTGTTTGACGATCTTGCCCTGGCTGCCAAAACCTGTGCCGGTGACATCAACCGCCGGCTTCTGAACAACGCCCACCGTGTTTATGTAAAAAATACCCACACGGCAAAGGGAAACAGGGAAATGGAAAAAACCCTGACCTTTTTTGCCTTGAAACACCATAAGCCCGCATTTGGCATTGAGGCCAGTAAATCTTTTCTCACCCCGGGCCGGGTCTATTACCACCTTCTGGCCATTGAATCCTTTCTGACCCAGGCAGGCATCAGTTTTGAACGGGGATTTGCCCTGACAAAATCAGGCATTAAAAAGGCTATGGATGAGGATATTGCCCTGAGCCTGGGGGATCAGAGGGTATTGCTTTTTGCTGAAAATATCCGCAATCGTCTTAACTTTATTCCCATGGAAAAAGACCGGGAACTTCGGTTTGATGTAAATCATCCGCTGCTGACCCTGGTGCCCAACGGCAAAGGGTACTATCTTTACCACGGAAACCGGCGTCTGACCCGCCTCTTTCCCCAGTATTTCGAGTATGATCTGGGACTTGACCGGGTTGAGATGGTGGTGGACGGCAAAAGTCAGTCTGTTGCCTTCGGCTCCCGGGTACCGGTAAAAGAACGGTTTCTGGTCAAGCATATTCCGGATCACCGGGTGAATATTATTGGATTCGCAAAACGGAACGTTGCCAACGAATCCGGATTTGTGGTCCGGCAGAAGAATTTTGCAAAACGGTTTTCCATTGATCGGGCCGGCAGGATTTACAGGGTTGAGGTTTATCGGGAGGGAAAGTTCAACGGTATGATTCTGGTAGATTTCAGGGCTGAACAAAAAAGTCTAAAACTTGCCCGGGCCAGGAATGATATCGGAAAAAAAGATCCTTTTTTTCAGTAGAGTCGCATTTTTGCACTGATTTCATGTTGATATGGATTCGGTCATGATTATATTGAACCTCTAATATTTTTTAAAAGCCGACTTTTTTGAATCGGCAAACTTTTTAACGCGGGGTAGGATGTCTAAAAAAACAATGGCCAAAAAATCAGTGGGTAAAAAAACAATGGATAAAAAAGCAGAGAGCAATCCAACCAATATGGTACTAAAACAAACCTTATACATTGCCATTCTGGTCTCAATCACATTCGGATTCATGATCGGGGCCTTCTATACCTCTTTTAAACTGGCTAAAGATACACCGGGTCAGAGTCAGGCCGCATCTATGCCCCCACAACAGCAGAAAGATAATGCCAAAGCTACGGCGCAAGCGGCGGCCCAGATGGGATCCCGTATCCTTAAACTGGAAGAGTTACTAAAGGAAAATCCTGATAATGCAGAGGCCTGGGTTCAGCTGGGAAATCTCTTTTTTGATTCAAACAGGTTTTCCGATTCCATTGAGGCCTACGAACGCTCCCTGGAATTGGCACCCGGCAACCCCAATGTCCTCACCGATCTTGGGGTAATGTACCGGAGAAATAAATCGCCTGAAAAAGCCGTAGAGGCATTTGACAGAGCCATTGCTGCCCAGTCCACCCATGAAACCGCCCGGTTTAACAAGGGCATTGTCCTCATGCATGATCTCAATAATCTTGAGGGTGCCATACAGGCCTGGGAAGGACTGTTGGAGGTGAATCCCATGGCAGAGGCCCCCAACGGCCAGCTGGTCAATACCCTGGTCCAGGGATTGAAACAGCAGAAACAATAATGCCGGAGCTTAAAGCTTTTATGGCGTCAGCCCCTGAGGGCTGGCGCCTTAATATTTTTTATAAGAAGATCCGTCATATCTATTTCAGGGTATATCCGGATAAAAAACTGGTAAAGGTAAGTGCCCCATACCGGATAAAAAACACTGCACTGAATGCCGTTATCTCAGCCAAGTCAGCATGGCTTCTCAAGCAAATCAATGCGCCTATACCGGTTCCTCTTGTTTCACCGGAAATGCAGACCAAAAATGTTGCGTATTTCAAAGGACAGTCCTATCCCCTGGTTTTTCTTGACAGACAGGCACCGCCCCGGGTGGTGCTGGATGAAAACCAAGGAATCCTGGTCTATACCCGTCCCGGGGCATTAGAAGAAAAAAAACAGGCAGTGCTTTCCCAATGGTACCGCACCTGCCTCAAGACCGAGATTCAAAAACTTCTTGAGACTTGGCAGCCTGTCATCGGGGTCCATGCCGAAGATTTCGGTGTCAAAAAGATGAAAACAAGATGGGGCAGCTGCAACATCCGGGCGCGTCGGATCTGGATCAATCTGGCCCTGATTCGGCTTTCTCCCTGTTATCTGGAGTATGTCCTGGTTCACGAACTGGTCCATCTGCTGGAACGATACCACAACCAGCGTTTTTACGGGTTTATGGACCAATTCCTACCCCAGTGGAAACTATTGAAAGTGGAGTTGAACCGGTATTCTCTGGGAATGGGATGATCACCGCAGGTTATGCTAAGGATCGGCTCCAAAATTACTTGATCTTTTGTTTTCAAAATACCCGCCGCTTTAACCAGTCTTTTAAGTTTTTTTGGAAACAAGTTTCTGTCCTTCAGGGTATTTAGATCAAGTTGTTTTGTAACGATTCCTTAGCTGATCTCCATAGCGAATCCATGAACGCCGTTGGTAAGAAATGGCTTCTCCTGAATTATACACCTGCCTTTGTCCTCTTGGAGTTCGAGATGGGATTTCGGACCGAAAATTTTCGTGGTTTGGAAGATTTTATGGCCGATCTCAAGACGGGCAAGGGGAGTGACGGTGGCTGAATACTTCTCAAAAAATCGTTTCTCATCAAAATACCGCATTGCATTTTCTTCATGATCGACAAGCTGCTCGTTTACCTGTTCGAATAGTACATGAATTTCGTCCTGAGCTCTAATGGTATTCTTGATCTCTGTTTCAGCATCGGTCCACTTTTTTTTAAGCCGTTTTATTCTTTGAGCCGCTTGCTGGGCAGCAAACGCGTCGGTTTCAAAGTTCAAGCTCTCCAAATGCACTTTACAGGCCTTTAGCTCGTTTATGGCTGTTTTCTGGATTTGGGTGGTATCAGCGATTAACCGGTGCAGGCGGGTATCCTTTTTCCGGAGCGTTGTAATTTGTTCCCGTAAAGGCAATATATCTTCCTTGCACTTGGCAATTTTGTTCTCAAGAACTTTAACCAATTTGTCTGTGTGGTCATTTACCCCTATTTTTAAATGCGTTAGGCTGGACAGGGTCCCGGCTTTTTTAGTCTGGATACCCTGTTTTGCACTGACTCTGGAGCCAATAATATGGCCGGATTGATTGTCCACCCGACCGCTGGTCAGAATTTTAGAATCCAGGATTTCCTTTTCCACCCTAACGGTTTCAAATGCGCTGATTCTGCTTTTGTTGACATAGCCGGCATTCAGGTTTGCAGCTGAAATCACTGTGGAGTCGACGATTCCTTTTTTTACCTTGATATCCCCGGTCAGCTCAACGGTTGCCCCTTCCAGTGCAAGGGCGGTCAGGTGAATGCCCTTAACTGAAAAACCCGGCCTGACAATGCCTTTTACTACAATATGGCCCTTGAAGTTTATGTTCCCGGTGCCATAGTTGACATCCCCGTTGATGATCAGGTCCTTGCTGACGGTCACCGTACCTTTGGAATCCACAAAAGGCCGGCCGGTTTCATCGGCATATACTTTTAAGGCGTCTTTGGAAAACGTGGTGCCGGTACCGGCAAAAATATTCTGGTCGGAAGGTATCGCAGGCGGGATGGTAAATCCGTAGACTGTCATCCCCGAATTCCCTGTTTCAGGTGGGGTTTTGACAGCCAAAAGATCACCTTTTTCAACATAGGGGACTTTACCCCGGTCTTTAAAATCAATTGTCCCGTCCGGTAAAATACGACCCGCATTTTGGTAGTCTATGTCAAAGTGGTATTTTACACTTCCTTTTTGACCAGGGTCAGGAGGCTTTCCTTCTGCCACAGCCAGTTTTTTTTCGGGTCCCTTAAGCCAGTCAGCAATATTATCATGGGAAATGGAACCGAAAAATATTTCATTTTCTATCAAGTAGTTCATTACAACCGCTGCCGTAATCCATTTTGGAAGGGTGGGGGTCTTTTTCTCAAGCCATGCCGTAATGTGGTCATCTGAAAGGATCAGTTCCAGGTATGTAGAAAATAAATCTTTAGATTCTTCAGAGGTAAAATTTAACTGTGGGTGGGCAGGCTTTTCTTTTATTGCTTCTCCCAGGCCTTGCTCTACCAGGTTGGCCAAAGCAAAATCCACTGCCGGTGACACAGCAGCAGGTGTCTCAGTCCCGGGGATGTACGACATTGTCAGGCTATCCGGATCCCAATCAGGACAAAAACCGTCAGCCAGCTTACGAAAGAGCGTTTTTAGAGCCTGATCGCCAGAATCAAAATATCTGTCGCAATCCGCCGGGGACACGGGCAGTCGTGATGCCAGAGATGACAGTCTCTTTATTTGCCTGTCCAGTTTTCGCCTGTTCAGGGCCTCTTTTTTCTTAAAATTTTGTGCCGCTTTGTATAACTGGTCATTCTGGCGCTGTACCAATTGTTGGAACCATTGTTTTTCTTTCCTCTGCAAAAAGGTCTGGTGGCAGTCGTTGGCCCGTTGTACCAGGTCTTGCCCGGAGAACGGAAAGCACATACAGGCCTGTACATCAGTTTTGTTGATCATGTGGATCAGCAGTTCTTTTTCCTGTGCCGGAATAAGGAGTAGCTTTTGGGTGAGGGGAGAAAATTCCGAGGCCAGTTTAAACAAGGTTTCAAGGCCCATGGGGGCAGGTTCGGACCCGGAGATCAGTATACTGAACGGTGGCGTTTGGGTTTCCGACAATTTGTTAACAGCTTCCTGATCATTGGTGATGACGACAACCTCCCAGCCGGCTGCCGTCAGTATATTGCGTACCTTTTCTGTCGGGCAATTTCGGCTATCAACCACCAGTGCCGATAAATTTTCCATCATTTGATTTCCTTGTTTGGTAAGGCCTTTGTCAGTAGATGACATTCTGTATAAAGGGCTTTTTGGCAATAGGCAAACAACCGGTCAAAGGTGCCGGCATCTGGAAGGGTTTTCCCGGTGAGGGCGGTTTCCATCTTTGCCATGGTTTCTTTAATTCCCCCTGGTGATGCCGCAAGGATTTTTTCAAACCGGCTGATGTTTTGGCCCATGCCGTTTATCTTTCGTTCATGTTTTTCTGCGATTTCCATAAGATCGCTGTCCAGCCGGTAAAGTTTTCGGTTTTTTTCTTTGGCAATGTCAAAGAGCCGGTCACGTTCCAGTATCTCTTCGTATTGTTTCAATCCGGACCGTATGCTTTCCATCAGATCTTCATCGTCCCAGGGTTTTAGAATATACTTGTGGACCGCTCCCTTGTTTATGGAATCAATAATAATCTCACAGTCCGAATAGGCGGTGACAAGAAACCTTAGGGGCTGGGGCCGGATTTTTCTGACACGGGCCAGAAACTCAATGCCCTGCATGCCGGGCATGCGCTGGTCCGACAATATCAGGGAAAAAGGACGTTCCGATGAGTTGAGCAGGTCCAGAGCATCTTGTGCATTTGTTTTGTATGTGAAATCAATATCAGCCATTATAAGCAAGCGGCACATGGCCTTTCCGATGGCTTCTTCATCATCAACGATCATCACCCGGTGGTTCTCCCGATGGTTATACGGAGGATTCATTTTTTATAACCTCATTTTTAAGGGGTAAGGGAAAGTTCAGCGTAAACGTAGCCCCTTTTCCATGTCCGTCACTTTTAATGGAAAGGGTACCGTGGCAGGACTCGATAAAATTTTTAGTATAGTAAAGACCAAACCCTGACGAGCCTTTGCTGGAAATACCGTATTTGAAGATTTCTTCAAGCCGGTCCTTTTTGATGCCGATCCCGGTGTCTGATATTTCAAAGATGATGTTGTCGTGCTCTTGATATGTGCGGATATCGATCTGATGGTCGGTTTTCTCTATGTGACTATCAATGGCATCACAGGCATTTTTCATCAAATTAATAACCACCTGCATCAATTTGTTTTTTTCTGTCAGGTAATAGGGAAGGTCCTGGGTCAAGATTTTATTTAATTTGATGTGTCTTTTATTAAAACTGCCCTCCTGAATTTTTATTGCGTCTTCAACCAGGCTGTTTAGGTTTACCCGCTCTATAGTTTCTTTCATCGTCGGTGCATATGCCCGGTTTGCGGTCAATATTGTGGCAATATACTCTATGCCTGCTAAAATTTTATCCAATAGTTCTTCGGATTTATGATTATCAATTGCCAGTTCCGCGATCAGTTCCCCCATGAGTTCAAAAACCTGTATTCCCCTTGGATTCTTTTTAATATAAAGGGACAGATCATCCTTAAATTCGTACATGTCCTGGTAGCATTTTTCAAGGTAAGTCTCAAGTTTGCCGTCATACTTTGATTTTAGTTTTGAGGCGGTAAGGGAAACCGGTGTGATGGCATTACCGATATTATGAAGCATCATGGACGATAATTGCACGCGTCCTGCTTCAAGGGCTTTGTTTACAAGAATCTTTTGGGCCTTTTCCAGTTCAGAGGTTCGGTCCAATACTAACTTCTCCAGATTTTTCCGGTGGTTTTCCAGTTCCGTTTCCGCCTGTTTTCTTTGGGTGACATCCCTTAAAATCACGATAAGATGCCATTTTTGGGCCAATTTCATACCGGAAAAAGAAACTTCTGCAGGAAAGCGTTGGCCGTCATTGCGCTGTGCTGTAATTTCAATGGTGGTGCCCATGGATTCACCCATACCGGTTTGGCTAAAGGACAGGTATTCTTTTTTGAACCATCCAAGGTCCTCTTCAGGTGCCATGCCGGCACAAAAATCGCTGTTCAGGGCCTCTTTTTCCGACAGGTTGAAAATTTGGGCTGCCGAGTGGTTCCAGAAACAGACCTTTCCCTCGTTGTCCAGCATTAAAATAGCGTCCTTGGCAGCTGTGCAGATCTTCCTGAATTTTTCTTCGCTCTCTTTCAGTGTTTGCTCCAGTTGACTGCGAATTTTGATTACTGTTTCAAGTTGTTTGTTTCGGGCCGCAATTTCTTCTTTTAGGATTTTTTCTTCCGCCAGATGTGTTTTCAGGACCAGTTCCCTTGCACTCATGCGCCAGAGTATATATGCAACTCCTGCTGCAAGCACAGCCAGGATAGCCATGGCTAATAGTAGAAAAGAGGGGCTGTCATAGCCGAACTCCTGGACCGGAATTGCCTGGTTCATGGTAAACGGCGTACCCTCTATCGTGGTTTTAATACCGGTATACTCAATGTTTTTCTCTTTCGAAATCGAGATGGTAAACCGGGTTGGGGTCAACTCTGCTACGCCGATCATTTTTTTCACCATCTCGGGTGGCTGGATCGGATAGGCTGACATCCCTCCCGGTCCGCCGAAATTGATGAATATAGGGTGATCTTCCGGGGTATGTCCAGCATGGATTGCATCAATTGATGTGGTCTCAATATTTATGCAGGCCACCAGGAATCCCTTGAATACACCTCTGTAAAAATAGGGGCTTTCTGCAATAATCGAGAGCTTTTGGCGCTGAAACATCGTCCGGAAACGGACTCCTTGTTCCTTGACACTGCCTGTAAAACTAAAAGGGTGATTTTTACCGGAAGAAATCAGTTTTTTTCCGTTAATATCATGGAGGGCTATACACCTGAATACATTCTTTCCAGCCAGTTTTCGATTCTGTATTAACAGGTCGAACCGGTTTTTGATTTGCACCAAAACGTTTTTTAATTCATTTTCACCGGAGATCCCAATGGTATTTTTTGCAAAGTAGGTTGTCAGTTCCCAGGCCTGGGACAGGGTGAGCAAATCCTGTCTCCGTTCTGCAAAATAGTACTTGGCAGTGGAGGCATGCTTTTCAAGATCATGTATCATGTGTGTCAGGGATGCTTCCTGAAGTTTTGTTTGGGTTCTGTAGTTGATCACCATCAAACTGGTTAAAAAACCGATTAATACCGCACCGGTAACACACGACATCCAGTTTTCGGCTGTAAATTTTCTTAAGCTACCCATGGTGGAACCCTTTTCTTATGTGTTATCTTCATTTGCCAGGCCAGAGACTTCTTTACGCATCCTTTGCCATTCCAGGGTGTTTCTAATGGTGGCATTCAACTCTTCACTTCTCCAGGGGATGGCCACAAGTTTGTGGATACCGCCCTCATTGATAATGGTCATGGTTTTATCCGGGGCTGTATGATTGCAGAGCATCATGCGGATCACCTTCGGATGTTTTCTTTGAAGGGTCTTTAAAAATTGGATGCCGGTCATACCGGATAATTGTTCGTCGCAGCAAACAATATCCACCGTGAATTTGTCCAGGAGGGTAAGGGCCTCCGGCGGATCAGATGCTGTCAGGATCTGATATGGAGGATGGTCAAGGGCCAAAATAAGGTCGGATAAAGTCTGATCAATCCCTGACAGAATTAGAATAACCGCCCGGTTGTGCTCTGGATCGCCCTCTTCCAAGGTTTGTTCCCGATCCAGAATTCGGACAAATACATCCACCAGATTCGAATCAAACTGGGTGCCTCTGCTTTCCAAAAGAATCCGCCTGGCCTGTTCTCTATCCATGCCCCTCCGATAGGGGCGATCTGACGTCATTGCATCAAAGGTGTCTGCAATGGCGATGATTCTGGAACAAAGATGGATCTGTTCACCGGCCAATCCGTCAGGGTATCCCCGGCCGTCCCATCTTTCATGATGCTGACGGATGAAGAGACTGGCTGTTTTTAAGTGGCCGACGGCATGGGTTAGTTCAAATCCCTGGATGGTGTGTTGTTCCATGATTTTACGCTGGTCGGTTGTCAAGACTCCCTGATCGAGTAAAATATTTTCTGCCACACCGATTTTACCGCAATCATGGAGCAATGCACCATAAATCAGGTGGGATTGTAAATCCTGCGGCAATCCGATAGCCTTGGCTATTTGGAGTGAATAGGAGCGAACCCGCGAACAATGCCCCTTTGTATACGGGTCTTTGAGTTCAATGGCTTCGGCCAGGGCCATGACGGTTTCGAAATTTGACCGGTCCAACTGCCCTCTTATCTTGATTTGTTCTGCATCTGATTCCAGTTGCAGGGCCAGGCCTTTTTTAATATCGGAAATCAATTCCGTTTCATCAAATGGCTTAGTGAAAAAGCGGTAGATCTCTCCTTGATTGATGGCTTTTTGAATCACCTCTTTTTCGGAAAAGGCAGTCAGTAGAATCCGGAGGACGTCGGGGTGGCTTTCTTTGATATGGAGCATTAACTCAAGGCCTGTCATGTCAGGCATCCTATGATCTGATACGATCAATGGGAAATGACGGTTTTTGAGAATCTCAAGGGCCTGTGCACCACTGGTGGCGGTGACGGATTCAAGGCCGTTCAATCTAAGGATGCGGGTCAGGCTTTCCAAAATCAAAGGGTCATCATCCACAAGAAGGATGGTATTTTTAATAAATTGCATTTGTTTCCTCTTTGAAACAGGTGGCATTTTTAGTTTTCTTAGGTTCTGTGTACAGGTAGGAGAATGGTGAAACAAGTGCCTTCTCCAACTGTGCTGTCTGCATGAATCCGTCCCTCATGAGCGTTAATGATTTCGTAGGCGACGCTTAATCCAAGTCCGGTTCCCGTTCCCACAGGCTTGGTGGTAAAAAAGGGATCAAAGAGTCTGGGAAGTTGCTCCTCCGGAATGCCCTGGCCTGTATCTGTAATTTTAATCTGGATGAACTGATCTGTTTTACGACGGCCGTTAGTGACCACGGCAGTGGAAATGTGAATGGTACCCTTTGTTTCAATGGCATGACCTGCATTGATCAGCAGGTTAAGCAACACCTGGCTGATCTTTTGAGGGTAACATTTTATTGGGGGCAAAGTATCAAGGTCTTTCGTGATGGTTGCCGATTGTTTCAGCTCATTTTCGACAATTTTCAATGTGGCGTTGATGGTTTCGTTGATGTCAACAAGGGTATAGTCAGACTCATCCTTTCTGGAAAATGTTTTCAGGTCCAGAACGATGTTTTTGATCCGCTCTATACCGCTGATGGTTTCATTGACCAGGCTCCCCAGATCTTCCATGATAAATTCGGTCTTGTGCTCTTCTTTAAACCTGTCGATTTTATCGTTCATAGCCCGGATATCATCTGAGCCAGTCCCTGCCATGGCTTCGTATAGCTGATTTAGAGCGGAAATTTTTTTCAGGTATTTTTTCAGGGCTGACAAATTTGCTTTAATGAAGGTAATGGGATTGTTTATTTCATGGGCCACACCTGCGGCAAGCAAACCTATCGTCGCCATTTTTTCAGACTGAACGATCATGGCCGCCTGTTGTTTTACTTTTTCCTCAAGACTTTCATTGGCATCTTTCAGCTTTTTTTCCAGCCTATCCCTTTTTTTTTCAAGGTTCCACTCGTTGGAGAGCGCCCTTGCAAATTGAAGAATTTCTTCATGGTTAAAGGGCTTTCTAAGATAAAACAGGTCTTCCCGTTTGGTGACGTTAATTATGTCTTCGGGTGTATACTCACTGTATGCGGTCACAATAAGAATTTTAATACCGGGGTCAAGCTGCCAGATTCTTTTTGAGGTTTCGGCACCGTCAATTCCCGGCATTTTCATATCGATAAAGGCAACTGCAAAGGGCTTGCCACAGTCTAGGGCCTTTTGAACCGCTTCTACTCCTTTATAACCGTTTTCCGCAAGGGTGACATCATAGTCTTCAAACGGCTTTTTTTCTACCCCGGTGGTATCATCCGGCTCAGAATCAAACAAAGCTCTTCCCTTGAGCAGGGCACTGGTATTGTGCAACGGCTGGGCAGGTGTAAATATATCCTGGTAAGTCTCTCGTATGCCTTCGTCGTCATCAATCACCAGAATTTTTCTATTTTCACTCATCCTTTTTCCTCTCTATGCCACCTCTAAGGTCGGTATTTTTGTTGCAGAAAATATTTATCTTTTAAAAAAATAAAGCAATACTTATGCTGAAATTTTATTTTTTGTATCGTTTTTTGCTGTTCGCCGGCGAAATGGATGTATGTTAAACCGTTATCCGCTGTCAAAACGAAAATTTTAGTATCATTTTGATAGCGAAAGTTCTGACTGTTTCTTTGGCAAATATGAATCCGGTATGGGATGGCAATAGGTAAGTGCAAAAGGGAGCAGGGAGAATTTAGCCAAAGAACAATTTCATCCATTAATTCACGGAAGATACATAGAAGCCGGACCCCAGCCAGCAGGTGTCGTCCAGTTTTACGACATACCCTAATTTTTTTTGCACTATTTTAGTTTTTGGATTCGGCCAATAATACTCAACCCAGCCGTCACCGTTTTTGGCTGCTTTGATAAATTCCTGAATCAGCCGCGTGCCCCCTTTATCCGACATGTTGAACAAATTCGTCCCGACTAAATCAGGAGAACCGCCATGGGCCAAAACGATACCATTGAAATCAATGGCGAATAAATAAAGGGTACCCCGCAGAAAGCGGCCTTCGGGGTTCATCGCTTCTATAAATAGTCCTTCTTTCCCGTGTTTACGGGCGTAGGTAAGGCCTTCTCTTACAAATTCAATCACATCTTTTTCCGTGGGTTGGTTCTGGGCAATGACCGGACTTGTATTCCCCAATACCAATAAAAACCCAATAAAAATTAACATGCCGCGTCGTAACAAATTGATGCTCCTTTGCAGTTTTCGTAAGCGTTTTGGGATATTCCTTTCTCGTTGGCGCTATATTTTAACATAAGTGTTGTTTTTGTACCAGTCCGTACCCCTAAGTGGCCGCGAAATGCTGTGCATGGATATAAAGGTTTTTTTTGACAATTCAGCAGGTTTGATGACGACTGTCTCGGGCGGTGCCAGTTCGCCCAGACGGCTGACTGGTAGTCGTTTTCGCCAACGGCCCGAATTTGAATGAGCCTTAAACAAATGAAAAAATGTGAGACTGAGGTGAATATCTTATTCGGTTGGATAATCATCATTCGCAACACGGTTCTCAGAATTTGGTTACAAATACATAGAACATCCTATCCTGTAAAACGGGCTTTAATACTGCACCTTCTTGGGTGGATAAATGAAAATTCGTTCCGGAAAATTTTAATTTTGGAACATTGAGCTTGCACAGCCCCTGCCATTTGCTTTAATCTGATTCCATACTGCCCTTTTTATAACTACCCAATAATGTGGAAAATCATTTCTTAATCTGGAGGTCGGATGGAGGAACGAAAACTAAGTAAATTTCTGGTCGTTATATCCAGCGGAAAGGAAGATAGCGGAAATCGGGCTACCCTGGGGTTTGCCTGTGCGTTATCATCTTTAATGATGGGTAATGACACATCTGTTTTTTTGACCGGAACCGGAAGTGTCTGGGGGTTTAAAGACGGCGCTGCCGATTTTCAAACCCAGGGATTTCCTCCGTTGGAAGAGTTAATTCGTAATTTTGTGGAAGAAGGAGGGAATATCCTGCTTTGTTCAACCTGCATTAAGACGTGCGCCATCGGCAAGATGAAAAAACCGGAGGCTAAAAAACTCATCAATGGAATTGAACTGTCAGGATTCAGTACTGTCGTAGACCATGCAATGGAGGGCGGAACGATTTCCTTTTAAAAAAAAACGACACATACTTCCCGGGAACCAGTATATGAAGGAGGCTTGTTACATGGCACTTGAAAAATTAGACCTTAAAGGTATGGCATGCCCCATGCCCATCGTAGAAATTGCCAGATTATTCAAAAAATTGGATCATGGTGATATTGCAGAGATTGAGGCGGATGATCCTGCATTTGAACCGGATATCATGGCATGGGTAAAGAGAAGTGGGCATAAAATCGTTAAATTTGAACAAAGCGCAGATGTTTTCCATTGTACCTTATGCTGCGTAGATGAGGAATAGTGAAATGGGTCAATCTCAGGACAATCAGATTCAGGCATCTGATAACTTGTACGAGGAAATCCAGCGGC
The DNA here is from genome assembly GCA_003354055.1 of Desulfobacteraceae bacterium. Next base: position 15,483 of record PIVQ01000055.1, read on the forward strand.
TGAAAATACAGGTGAACAAAACCGGACAAAAAGATATTGTCTCTTTATTGGTTTTTAGCGGAGACCTGGATAAGGTGTTATCAGCCTTCGTCATTGCAACCGGTGCCGCTGCAATGGGCAGCCAGGTCAATATGTTTTTTTCATTCTGGGCAACGGCAGCGCTGCGTAAATCTGATGGAAACATAAAAAAGGCATTCATTGAATCTGTATTTGGAAAAATGTTGCCAAAAGGCATATCAAAATTGCCGCTGTCAAAGATGAACATTCTGGGAGTGGGGCAGAAAATGATGAAATGGATGATGAAGAAGAAAAATGTGCCCGGCTTGGACGAACTTTTAAGCATTGCCGAAGACACCGGAGTAAATATTCTTATGTGTGAAATGTCTATGAATATGATGGGATTTAAACGGGAAGAGATAATTCCGTATAAAAATTTATCCTTTTGCGGGGTTACGAAATTTTTGGATACTGCCTCTGAGGGTAAAATAACACTTTTTATTTAAACATTTCAAAACGGTTATATATGAAAATACTCATATTCACTGAAGATGAATCCATATATCATCCTATCCGGTTGTATTTGACGGAACAGGGGCTTGAGTGTTTTGTCGTTTCGGATGTGACAATATCCCCCATTAAATTATTAAAACAGGATCAACCTGATTTAATAATGGTCGATTGGCAGATACCGGGAAATAAAGCCCGGGAGATTTGTCATATTTTTAAACAGACTTGGGCTGATATCCCTTTAGTTCTATTGATAACCTTGGCTGACACAAATTGCCTGACGCAAATCCATCAGACCGGTGCCATTGATTATATAACAAAACCCGTACTAAAACGGGAGTTAATTTCCCGTGTCATGTTTAATCTGAAATTGGGACAGAATTCCGGACCGGCCATGGGGAAGTCAGATCGTCAGATATCGGAAGTTCAAACAACCCGTGAATCAATGCTGCGTGAGATCGAATCCTTGCGCCAGGATAATGAAAAGCTTCGGCAATTGAATGAAAACGTGGCCGATGCCAATGCAAGGGCTGCCGACCTCATGATGGAACTCCAAGAGGTAAAGGACCGGTTAAGTGCCATTGTCGAAGGCACGTCTTCTGTTACCGGAAAATCATTTTTTCGTTCCCTTGTTGAACTGCTGTCCCACGCGTTTAATGTTCATTATGCCTTGGTGGGTAAAATCGTTCACAAAAATCCTGAAACCCTATCCACCTTAGCGATCTGGGGAGAAAACAACCTGATGAAAAATTTTGAATATCAGACGGTTGATACTCCTTGTGAATTATTATTAAGTCAGCATTCTGTCCGTTTTTATCCTAAAAACGTACAGGATGCATTTCCAAGGGCAAAATTGTTATCCGATTTAAACATCAAAAGCTATCTGGGCGTTCCCCTGCTGGGGGCGGGCGATAAAGTGCTTGGAATACTTGCTCTGATGCATGTCAAACCAATGAGAAATGATCCAGACCTTATTTCTACCATAAAAATTTTTGCCTCACGGGCGGGTGCGGAATTGGAACGGCAGCAGTTGCTGACGTCTCTGGAGAATGCCAAAAAAACGGCCGAAGCTGCCACAGCCGCTAAAGGTCAGTTTTTAACAAATATGAGTCATGAGATCCGAACTCCGTTGAACGGGATTATCGGGATGTCGGAACTGCTGTTGGGATCGGACATGGATGCAGACCAGAATTATTTTGCCCGTACCATTGATTATGAAGCCAATAATTTATTGGGTATTATCAATGATATTCTGGATTTTTCAAAGATTGAGGCCGGGAAAATCGAACTTGAGGAAATCTCCTTTGACCTGCCGGAGTTGCTGGATGATTTTGTCAATGCCCAATGGATCAAAGCCGCCAAAAAGGGTTTGGAACTTATTCACTATACCCACCCTAAGGTGCCGCAAAAATTGATCGGCGATCCGGGTAAAATCAGGCAAATTTTGATGAATCTGGTTGATAATGCCATAAAATTTACGAAGACGGGTGAGATACTTGTCACGACCGAACTTTCTCAATTGTATCAAGACAAGGCAAAGCTTCGTTTTACGGTAAAGGACGGGGGGATTGGTATACCGGGAGACAAGCTTTCAGCCGTATTCGAGAGTTTCACCCAGGCAGACGGATCCACAACCAGAAAATACGGAGGGACAGGGCTGGGCATCACGATCTCCAAACAATTTGTGGAGCTGATGGGAGGAGAAATAGGGGTCAAAAGCCAGGTCAATAAAGGAAGCACGTTTTGGTTTACCTTAATGCTGCCGATGCAATCGCCTTCCGGGCAAGCCGATCATGTGTCCAAAAACGTACCATCTTCCACCAAAGATGTGAAGGTTCTCATCGTTGATGCTAATAAAAGTCGTCGATCGGTATTAAAAAATTATGTAAAATTCGGAAAAGGTGATCCCCATGAAGCGGGTAACGGAAAGCAAGCTTTGGATCATCTTGGAAACAGGTACTCGGAAAACAGCCCCTTTAACATCATTATAACAGATTCTCATTTGCCGGATATGAGTGGCTATCAGTTGAAGGAAAAAATAAGGACCAGGCATGAATTGAAACACATTCCTGTCATTATGCTCGTGTCCCGTGGAGCTAAAGGAGATTATAAACGAGAAAGCGAAATCAATTACCTTAGTAAACCTGTGTGCAGAACAGCTCTCTATCAAAGCATGGCAGCGGCATTGTCTGACTCTTCAAAATTGGATAATGAGGAAAAAAAGATATTTTTGGTTCATTCGGTTTTTGAACAATATAAAAAACAAATTCGAATCCTCCTGGCAGAAGATTATCCGACAAATCAAAGACTTTACCTTAGACATCTTAAACGGGCCGGGTATCAGGTTGATCTGGCTAAAAACGGGTTGGAAGCAGTCAAGTTATTTGCGAAAAAATCATATGATATCATCCTTATGGACATACAGATGCCTGTAATGGACGGAACAACCGCCACAAGAAAAATCAGGGAAATTGAAAGCCGGGAAGGGCAATACGAATCGGTATCATCAAGGGTACCTATTATTGCGCTTACAGCCCATGCTATAGAAGATTATCGGGAAAAATGCATTCGCTTTGGGATGGACGACTACTTGACCAAACCTTTGAAACGGGATGAATTGCTGAAAAACATTGAGAAATGGACCGTTAACGTTTCCGGGAGCAAAGAAAAAATATCTGAATCCGCTCCTGCTGGTGAGGCCTTTGAATCCCCGGTTACGGATGTTTCGACCCTACCGCCGCCCATGGATTTGGAGAAGGCATTAAAGGAGTTTGAAGATGACAAGGAGTTTCTCGATGAGCTTATTTCTGAGTTCCTGAGCAACTGCATAGGGCAGATCACTATTATGCACAGGGCAATTGAGGCTGGGGATCCCGAAACCCTGGGCAAGCAGGCCCACGCGATAAAAGGCGGGGCTGCAAATTTGACAGCCGATCCGTTGGCACAAATTGCGGCAGAACTTGAGGGTATCGGAAAATCAGGGCAACTGGCCAATGGTAACGACAAGTTGAACAGACTTGAAATCGAGATCAGGCGCCTGGAGAAATTCATGGAGTAAGGTCAGGCTAATTGCTTTAAACGTGTATCAATCCAATCGTACATATCTGAAAATACCTGGCCATACTCCGGATCATTGAATATTTCATGGAATTTTTCAGGATAAACAATTAACGATTTATCCCGTGAGCCCGCAATATCATGGAGTTCTTTTGCCCCTTCCGGGTCTACCACGGTATCTTTCCCACCCTGAAGTACGAGCAGGGGCAGGGTAATTTTACCCGCATGAGTCATGACCCGATTGCAGGTTTCAAGTATCTGGGCGCCCAGCCGGGCTGTGAGTTTTCCATTGAATACCAGGGGATCGTTGATATAGGCCTTTATCACGGCTGGATCCCGGCTGATCCCGCTTGCATCCAACTGGGAAATGCCTAAGGTCGGTGCCAGCCAGGAGAAGAACTTTGCAGCCATGATCGTGGCTGAAGATATATTATCCGGAACCTTCACCCCGGGTCCTGACAGGATAGCCCCGTCCACCTTGTCCTGCTGATCCAGAAGATAGGCCGAGGTAATCAGTCCGCCCATGCTGTGGCCTACGATAAACACTTTCTTATCCGGTTCCCATTCCTTGACCTTGTCCACAAACATATCCAGTCCGTCTGTAAACACTGAAAAGTTGGGAACAAAACAGCGTTTTCCACCAGAACGGCCATGGCCGTAATGGTCCAGTCCGTATACTGCAAAACCCTGGGGAACCAGGCTGTTTACAAGGTTCATATATCTGCCGCTGTGTTCGGCAACCCCGTGAACGACAATCAGGACAGCACGGGTTTGCTCTTCCGGCAGCCAGCATTGATAAAAGAGTTTTGTGGATGTAGGTCCCGTGAAATATCCTTGTTCCTGCGCCATTAAAAGAGCTCCTTTATAAGTTTATCCGTGTCTTCTACCAGTATCATCTGCTCTTCAGGCAGAATAAGGTTTTCCCAGGACCAGTTATGGTGGGTGATAATAGTTTTTGCGTCCAGATGGGGCCGGTCTGCAGTGGTGTGGGCATCTGCCGCGACGATTACCGCAAGGCCCTTGCTTGTCGCTGACCGCACCGTGGTATCCACGCAGAAATCCGTGGCACAGCCGGTAATGATGAGCTGATGTTCTTTCAGATCACGGATGGCTTCCAGCAGAGAGGTATCAAGAAAGGCGTCACATGCATGTTTTCTGATCACAAGGTCTGTCGGAAGACGGTCCAGGGCATCAAGAATTTCCCAGCCCCGGGTATCAGGTTCAAGGGCATCCCCCTTTGGGCCGTCGTGCTGGATAAATATGACGGATTGTTTTGTTTGCCTGAACTTTTCGATGAGTTGGTTGATCCGTTGGATCACCCCGTCTGTATCATACCGCGGGGTTTCTTCCGAAAACAGGCCTTTTTGCATATCCACAACCAGGAGGAGCATGGTTCCAAATCCTTTTTTGATTAGAGCGTGCTTATTTTTATTGTAATGGGTATCAGAAAGTGTCGAAGATTGCAAATACAACCCGGCCAATTGCCGGAAAGCGCCTGTTCACCGTGAGGCAAAAAATGCACAACCTGAAATATGTGGTTTGACCTATGTCTCT
>PIVQ01000581.1 GCA_003354055.1 Desulfobacteraceae bacterium
GAATTCCTTCATCTTGACAGGGGTGCCAGTTTAAAATCAGCAGGCGCCATGCCCATTACAGCCAATGCATATTTCGGTGGGTGGGGAATTACAAAAGCCCTGAATGAAGGAGCTGATATAGTTATCGGAGGGCGACTTGCGGATGCAGCTCTTGTGGCAGGGCCTTGTGCATGGAAGTTCGGATGGAAGGAAAACGACTGGGATAAACTTGCAGGCGCATACACAGCCGGACATATTATCGAGTGCGGCACACAGGCCACAGGCGGAAACTACTCCTTTATTGATGAAGTTCCTGAGTTTAAAAACATGGGGTATCCCATTGCTGAAATGCATGAAGATGGTTCATTTGTTCTCACGAAACATGATGGGACCGGAGGGTTGGTCTCTGTTGGAACAGCGACAGCTCAGCTTTTGTATGAGATCAGACAACCTGGCTATCTGACGCCGGATGTTAAGGTTCGATTTGATACCATAAAGATAAACCAGGAAGGCAAAGATCGTGTACTTATCACAGGAGTCAAGGGGGAGCCCCCCACAGACTCTGCCAAGGTATGCATCAACAACTTTTATGGATACCGCAACTCATTAACAGCCGTCATTACCGGAATGGATATTGAAAAAAAAGCCAGGATTGTTGAAGATACATTGTTTCATAATTTAGGAGGGAAAGAACAATTTGCAACCACAGATGTTCAGCTGATAAGAATAGATAAAAACGATCCCCAACACAATGATGAAGCCTGCGCCCATTTAAAAATTTCACTCATGGACCCTGATCAGAAAAAAGTTGGGAAAAAATTTTCCAGCACATTGATCGGGATGGCGCTTTCCACTATACCGGGTTTCACATTAACCGCCCCTCCTGCAAACGGCACACCGGCACTGCAGCATTGGCCCACATTGGTCAGCAACAAATTTATAGAGCAGAAAATATTTGTGGATGACAATGAGTTCTTAGTAAAACCAACAGGGCCATACCCAGATGTCACAGATATTGAACCGGTTAAGGTTAAAACAATTGATCTTGGTTCTCAAAAAATGAAAGAGATCTATTTTGGGGAAATTTTTGCCACACGTTCAGGAGACAAAGGCGGAAATGCAAACCTTGGTGTCTGGGCAAAAACAATTGAGGCTTACTCATTTTTAAATGATTTTCTCTCAGTGGATAAGCTCAAAGAGCTTCTTCCTGACATGGCGGCTTTTGAAATTGAAAAATATGATCTGCCAAATCTTTTTGCAGTCAATTTTTATATAAAGGGCGTATTGGGAGAAGGGGTGGCTGCGTCTTTCAGAAACGATCCCCAGGCAAAAACTTTGGGAGAATATTTAAGAGCTAAAAAAATCTATGTGCCTCAAAGCGTGGCGCCTTAAATTTAAGTAGTGCTTGAACGAAAACTCACCCATCTGCCGCGTTGCTGCAAAAGTTTGAAATCCTCATGTACTACAGTACACTTCGGTTTCAAACTTTCTTGCGCCTTGCATATGGGCAAGTTTTCATCCAAGCACGGGTTCTCGGTCAGCCACTAAGTACTATAATTCAAGTATCATGGAAAATAATATAACCCGGGCAGGTCATCGTCCTGAAGCGTAAATATTTCACAAAGGAGAGGGGCAATAATGGGTAAGGATATTCATTTTACAAAAGAACACCAGCAGGTAAGACAAGCCTTAAAAGACTTTGTCAATAAAGAAATAAATCCCTATGTTGATGAGTGGGAAGAAAAAGGCATGATCCCCCTCCATGAACTTTTTAAAAAAATGGGCGATCTGGGTTTTCTTGGTATAAGATACGATGAAAAATATGGCGGAATGGGCCTTGATTACTGGTTTGAGTTAGTATTTCTTGAAGAGATTGCTCATATCAACTGTGGTGGTGTTCCCCTGGCAATTGCTGTTCAAACAAACATGGCAACACCTGCCATTGCAGAATTTGGATCTGAATATCTTAAGGAAAAATACCTTGTGCCTGCAATTAAGGGGGAAATGGTTGCAGCCATTGCTGTCACAGAACCAGACGCAGGTTCTGATGTTGCAGCACTTAAATCTTTTGCAAAAAAAGAGGGTGACCACTATATTTTAAACGGTTCTAAAACGTTTATTACAAACGGACTTCAGGCAGATTTTTTAACCCTTCTGGCAAGGACAAGTGATGATCCCGGATACCACAGTTTTAGTTTATTTGTCGTCCCCACTGACCTTAAAGGATTTGAAGTCAGCAAAAAGCTTGATAAACTTGGCATGAGAAGCAGTGATACGGCTGAACTGTTTTTTGATAATGTAAAAATTCCCGCCCAAAACCTTATTGGCAAAGAGGGAGAAGGGTTTATCCAGCAGATGATGCAGTTTCAGCACGAAAGGTTCTCCGCACTTCCAACCGGCTATATTGGCGCTACTGATACAATTAATGCCACCGTCGAATACTTAAAAGGAAGAATTGTTTTTGGAAAGCCGCTTATTGCAAAGCAGGTGCTGCGGCATCGTATCGCACAATGGCTTGCTGAAGCTGAGGCGTTGAAACAGCTGACCTATAACATCGTTCAAATGAAAATGAAGGGCCATGATGTAACAAAGGAAATCTCCATGGGCAAACTTCTATCAGGCCAACTCATCAATAAAGTTGCTGACGGGTGTCTTCAAATGCATGGCGGTATGGGGTTTATGAATGAAATGAGAATCTCAAGGTTTTTCAGGGATTCCAAGCTCATTGCCATTGGAGGCGGCGCAAACGAAGTGATGTGTGAAATCATATCCAAAACATCAGGATTATAAAGAACTTTCAAGGGAGAATCAGGATGAAGGATTTATGCAGGGAACTTGCCCAGGAGCATGCAGCCCTTGATGAAATTGTTAAGGATTTAAGCGATTCAAAATGGGATATTGCAACCCCTTTTGACGACTGGACCATCAGGGAAGAAATTTGTCATATCGCCTACTTTGATGACAAAGCAGGTCTTGCGGCCAAAGATCCGGAGGGTTTTCAAACGGATATGCTGGAAATTCTGGAGGGTGTCACCTCTGTTGATGGCTTTCTCGCAAAAACTATAAAGGACCTGATGAAACTGTCCCCAAAAGCCTTAATGGACTTCTGGATTAATGAAAGAACAAAAATGATAAAAGCCATTGAAGTTCTTGAGCCGCAGGATAAGATTGCCTGGTACGGCCCCCCCATGACGGCCGAATCCTTTGTAATTGCAAGAATGATGGAAACCTGGGCCCATGGACAGGATATTGCTGATGCACTGGAAATCAAAAGGACATCAACTGAACGGTTAAAGCATATTGCCCATCTTGGTGTCAAAACCTTTGGCTGGTCATATAAAAACAGAGGCCTTGAAAAACCGGTTGAAAAAGTTTGTGTGGAACTTAAAAGTCCTTCAGGTGAAACCTGGCGATGGAACCCGGAACAGACTGAAAATTCAATTACAGGCAGTGCTGAAGATTTTTGCCTGGTTGTTTCCCAAAGACGGCACATTGATGATACCCGCCTTATAGCAAGCGGCCCCATTGCCCGTGAATGGATGACCCTGGCACAGGTATTTGCAGGTCCGGCTGAAAATGGACCTGATGCGGGTAAGTTCAAATAATATAATAGTGTTGTAAAAGGTGTGGAGGTAAAAATGGGCTTTGACATGAACTACAGCGGAGAGTATCAGAAATATTTTACAAAGGAACATGATCTTGTTCGCAAATCAATAAAAGAATTTATAAGAAAAGAGGTGCTGCCCAACATAGATGAGTGGGAAGAAAACCAAGGCTTCCCCAAAGAGATGTATAAAAAAGCAGGTGATTTGGGCCTTTTGGGTATGGGATACCCCGATGAATGCGGCGGAACGCCTGGCGATGTCTTTATGAAAATTGTTGCCGGTGAGGAGTTGATGCGGTCAACATCCGGCGGATTTGTTTCCGGAATCGGCTCCCTTGATATTGCAATCCCCCTCATCGTCACAAAAGGAACAAAAGAACAGATAGAAAAATTTGTCAAACCTGTAATCGCAGGAGAAAAAATTGCGGCTCTCGGCATTACCGAGCCGGGCGGGGGATCTGATGTGGCCAACATTAAAACCACTGCAGTGCGTGAGGGTGACCACTATATTGTTAACGGCAGCAAAACCTTTATCACAAGCGGTGTTCGAGGTGACCAATTAACAACAGCCGTAAAAACCGGCGAAGATAACGCCCAGGGAATCAGCATGCTGATTATTGAATCAGATACACCCGGGTATTCGGTTTCAAACAAACTGAAAAAAACAGGCTGGTGGGCATCGGATACAGCCCAAATCTATTTTGATAATTGCAGGGTTCCGGTTTCTAATCTCATTGGTGAAGAAAACATGGGCTTTTACTATATGATGGAAAACTTCCAGAATGAACGCCTTCAACTTTGTGTGATGGCGTATATGACTGCACAGATAGCCCTTGAAGAGTCCATGAAATATGTAAAAGAGAGAAAGGCCTTTGGAAAAACCTTAAACGGTTTCCAGGTCACCCGCCATAAACTGGTGGATATGGCAACCCAGGTGGAAGTTGCCCGGGAGTTTACATACAGAGTTGCTGCAAAAATAAATAGTGGTGAAAATATGGTCAAGGAAATTTCCATGGCCAAAAATTTTGCCTGTTCGGTCAGTGACAAAGTAACCTATGATGCTGTTCAGCTTTTTGGAGGCTATGGATATATGCGGGAAACTGTCGTTGAAAGACTTGCAAGGGATAATAGGATCCTTTCCATCGGAGGTGG
>PIVQ01001401.1 GCA_003354055.1 Desulfobacteraceae bacterium
TGCCCGAATCCTGGAACGGATTCTCAGCCACTACCTGAGGTTCTGGCTTGCCATCCCCCGGCAGATAGACCACAAGGATTTTTTCACGGAGACCCTGGAACTCATGGATGCCATCATGGCAAAAGACGAGGCCCTGATCCGGGAATGCACCACCCGCCATATACGCAACTCCGTGGCCCAGATCATGGGCACCCGCTAAGCCGCAGCACCGCTTTTCTTTCCGTTCTCCTTTGCACAACCCTACACCTGCGTCTTTATTCCCTGTATTCACAGTCAATCCATTTTATTCTTGACATCAATTCATTTTGAATTTACGATAAATACAAAATGAATATGAAATAGATTTTTTCCACTAAATTACAGGAGAAAAAAGACAATGGAAGATCTGATTTATCTGGACAACGGGGCCACCTCATTTCCAAAACCGGAAGCGGTTTACAAATTTATGAATGATTTTTACCGGAACAACGGCGTAAGTCCGGGGCGTTCCGGATATGATCTGTCCATTGAAACCGGGAATATTGTTGAAAATACCCGGAAAACCATGACCCAGTACTTTAACGGTACAGATCCCAACCGCCTGGTCTTTTCAGCTAACTCCACAGACGCCCTCAACCTGGCCATTTTCGGCATGATCAACCCCGGTGACCATATCATCACAACAGCCCTGGAACACAATGCCGTCATCCGTCCCCTCCATCATCTGACCCAATACCACGGCGTTGAAGTGGATTATATTCCCTTTGATGAAAAAGGATTTGTAAACCCTGATGACTTCATATCAAAATTCAAATCCAACACCCGCCTGGTGGTGGTCAATCACGGTTCCAACGTCATTGGCACGGTACAGCCGGTCAAAGAGATCGGGAAACTCTGCCGGGAAAAGGGAGTGCCCTTTCTGGTTGATGCCTCCCAGACCGCAGGCAAACTGCCCATTGACATCCAGGACATGAACATTGACGTTATTGCCTTTACCGGCCACAAATCCCTGCTGGGTCCTACAGGCATCGGCGGTCTTTATGTGAGTGAAGGCATAGACATCCGCCACACCCGGGCCGGCGGCACAGGGGTAAAATCCGCCCAGCGCCATCACCTGGAAGAATATCCCTACCGCCTGGAATACGGCACCATGAACATCGTTGGTATCGCAGGGCTTTACGCAGGCGT
>PIVQ01001402.1 GCA_003354055.1 Desulfobacteraceae bacterium
GTTTCTACTTGAATCAAGGCGTTGTCATAGGCCTTGACCCCAAGGAGCAGGCGGGCCTTCTGGAGATGAAACTGGCCGATATCCCTGTCCAGCAAGGTTCCCTCCATGATCATTTTATTGGCCATATCTCTCTGGTTTCGGTCCAGGCAAATGCGGGCCAGGGTGACCAAAGCCGGTGCACGGCAGGCCTCGGTGTCCGCAGCCTTTTCTAATAGTCTTACCCCCTTGTCTGTGCTGCCCAGGCTGAGCCAGGACAGTCCCAAGAATAATGTTTCCCAACCCGGGGGGCTTTTTTCCAGGTCTGCTGTTTCATTCAAAACAAGGATTAATCGCTCCGGGTCATCCAGAGCCGTGATCAGGCGAACAATCCAACGGGGTAATTGGTCACCGGCCTTTTGCTCGCAATGAGATTTTGCCCGGGCCGGTCCCTTGGTTAAAAGGATTTTCCAGAGACCATAAAAAAATGTGTGGGTTTCAAAAACCATAATCATGCAACATAACTTACCTGGGTCTGGACCAGGGCCGTGATATTGGTGGCAAGGCGCATTGAAGCCTGACGGTAGTTGTCTTGATCTCCATAAAAAAGATCATGCGTGGTTGTTCCATAACTGATACCCGCGTAATTTACTGTATTTCCATCTGTATACCCGGACCAAAGATTCATTTTATTATAGTTTAGAAAAATCGAAGTCGTGTGGTTCATGCCAAAGGCCGCATTGAAAAAGGCCTGGGAGATTTCGATTTTGTCACCGGCACCGAACCCGGTAAAATTGAGAGCCGTAGTCGGTGGCGCATCAAATTCAATGGTTCGGTTACCACCGTCAAGCCAGTCGTATAATTCCGTGCCGACCCCTCCGCCTTCCAGTTCATCGTTTTCCGAGGCATCCTTGACCCCATCTCCATCGTAATCTGCAAAAATACCGGCTGCTGTGACCACGGCATTGTTGCCGGGGAAAACCTCTGACTGGCCGGTTACTTCAAAATCGGATGTGGCAGCACTCTCATTGCCGGCTGCATCGGTCGCCTTTACATTGAACTGGTAGGTATTGCCATAGACCACGGTTGCCTCATAGCTCCAATCGGTACCCACAACGGTGGCATCCCCCAGTGAGGCACCACCGTTGAATACTTCAACAGTGGCACCTGATTCACAGGTGCCGGTGAGG
>PIVQ01001403.1 GCA_003354055.1 Desulfobacteraceae bacterium
TTCCATATGATGAATGAGGCAAGGCTGGGGGTTGGGGCTCTCGGGCTGTTCAACGGATCCAATGCCTATCTCTATGCCCTTGACTATGCCAGACAGCGGATCCAGGGCCGGGATCTGACTAAAATCATGGATAAGGACGCCCCATCCGTTGCCATCATCAATCACCCCGATGTCAGACGGCAATTACTGTGGATGAAATCCCATGTGGAGGGCATGAGAAGCCTGGTCTATTACGTGGCCAATCTATTTGACAAGATGGAGACCACCCTGTCCGAAGCGGAAAGAACAGAGTACTCTGATCTAATCGACCTTTTGACCCCCATCATCAAATCCTACTGCACGGACAAGGGATTTGACTGCTGTATTTCCGCCATGCAGGTATACGGCGGTTACGGTTATACAAGAGATTACCCGGTTGAACGGCTGGCCCGCGACTCAAAGATCAACTCCATCTACGAAGGCACCAACGGCATCCAGGCCATGGATCTTCTGGGAAGGAAAATGGGAGCAAAAAAAGGGGCGACGGTCATCTCCCTGTTCAACCAGATGAATCAGACGGCAGCCAAGGCCTCCGAATATCCTGCACTGACGGATCTATCCGTAAAATTCGAATCCGCCGTCCAGAATCTCGGCAACACCGCCATGGCCATAGGCACCACCGTCATGTCGGAGAATGTCCTCCATGCCTTTGCCCAGGCCCAACCCTTCCTGGATGTCACAGGAGACCTGACCATGGCATGGATGCTGCTGTGGCGGGCCCAGGTCGCAGAGAACAAACTAATGCAGATGAAAGAAGACCCCAAGTTTGACAGTCTTAAGGGTAAGAAGGCAAAAAACAAACACTTCTACCAGGGCCAGATCGCTTCGGCCCGATACTTCATCGAAACCATCCTGCCCCAGGCCGAAGGCAGGATGAAGTCCATTGAAGCCTTTTCAAAAACCATGGTGGATATGCCTGATCCCGCATTCGGCGGATAGCCTCATTTCCCCGTCCCGGCGAGTCTTCAGGATACGCCGGGACAGGGATACCTATCCTTTAAAGAGATGAATTATTTATGACAACAGCTATCCACTTACAATACAGAAAGATGCCATCCCTCTTTTTTTTACGAGCGCCTTTATATGCGTTTTGGGGAAGATCCAAAGTTTTTCACGGTAAGGAATCG
>PIVQ01000582.1 GCA_003354055.1 Desulfobacteraceae bacterium
TGGATAAAATATCCAATCTTCTGAGCTTAGGATATAGGCCGTGAGAATGTTTTCTGTCAACATGAAAAAGAGATGATAACAGTGTTAATGTCTTGGGATTATAGTAATTTCAGGTAGCTGCCACCGGGCCGGGCAGCCCGGAATCGGCTATCCCTGTTTTTAAGATGCTCTAATTCCGCTCCACGGAAAACCGTGAAACAGCGGTCTATTGGTCCGCGGCCGCAGGCCTTACAGACCATAGATCCTCAAACAACACGGTTTTTTCCGCTCCGCGTCATAAGACCAGCTAAAAAAACAGGGATTTTATGCCGCTTTCCGGCCTGCCCGACCCTGAGTGCAAAATTTCCGGTTTCCTGTTGTCCCAAGCTGAATCTCCCACCCGAATTCCGATTGTGAAATCCCTTTACAGCGGTCTTTCCCGGTGATACTGATGTGAGAGAAAATTGATCAAAAATGAACTTTCGGTCGACTATCATTCAAATGTTCAGGTTATCCTGTTAGATAATAACTACTGAATGATACCCAGTTCTGTTAATCAACTTGTTAATTACACCTTTAAATCCATAAGTTGCCAAAATGAAGATCAAAAAGCCAACAAAAATTAGGTACCCTGAACACGAGAAAAAATATCGATGGTTAAAGATGCTTTTAGATGCGTATCACACGAACAATATTGGCATCTACAATGAATTAAAAATAGAAGTAAAAAATAGAAAAGAAAAAATTGCATGTCATGAAGGTTGTCATGAGTGTTGCTTAAAATATGATGTGCCAGCATGCCAAATTGAAATTGCTGGAATATCATGGTTCGTTTCTGAAATCATAATCGAACCAAAACTCCGAGAAATACTTAATACACAATTGAAAAATCATAAAAATAGTTTGCAATGCCCATTTTTAGTGGAGGGCAGTTGTTCTATTTATCCTTTGAGACCATTCGCATGTAGAGAATATTTTGTATTCGGAGAACCCTGTAAAAAAAATGAAGACGCAATTAGAACAAGACCTGATTCTGTCTGGGGTCCATCAAGAACAGTTGCAAGAAAGACGTCGCTTAAGATTTTACCTTACTTCGGTTTTGAAACCGAATCAGAAAAATTAGAGGCATTTGAAAATGGGTTTGTTCATAACAACTCCATTTCAATGCATGAATATGATTGGCCAAGAATTGTTCAAACAATGGAACCTTTTGATAAACAAATAAATTCAACCTAAAAATTGAGAGGTATAACCGCATACTTACCAGCAGGTGCTCCGGTACCGCTACGCACCTACCGGTAAAGTAAGTCGGGGGTCACACCTTAATTATTGCATTATGGAATTTAACAAAAAAATGAACCGGCTAAAACCGGTTGTTATTAAAGGATATGGCTCTTTACTGTTCATCAATATTCTGAGGTAAAAAAATGAAGAATATACCAATAATAATCGATGGCCCTAATTTTGTTAATCGAATTTTAGATTTGGGAATAGATAAAGATCTTGTTTCCAACCAACTTATCCTTGATGGATTAAGATATAGCATCAATTGCAAACTATCTGAAAATAAAATACCGCTTCAAATTGATATAATTGAATTTGTTTGTTCAAAAAAGTTATTCGGTTATAGCCATAATAAATTTCTCAAAGAAGAACGTGACCTTCTAATTAAGAGGATGATGTCCGAAAAAGGGGTTCATGTCGAAGAAGTTGTTTTGCCTGGGTCAACAGAGAAAGGCGTAGACACAACAGTATCTTCTCTTCTTGAAACCTATTCGGAAAAATTTAATGATATAGCTTTGATTTCGCATGACCGAGATTTTGTACCAGTTTTGAAAAAGCTTAGAGAAAAAGGAAAAAAAATCTACTTAATAGCTCTCGGTGAAAAATTTCCAGATGAGCTTAAAAATGAGGCATATGTTACATTGAAGATGGATCAAGAATACAGAGATTTCTTCTCATATTCTTATTCAGGGCACTATATAAATGACGATTTCAATGTAGAAAAATTTAGAGAGCTTGTTGCTCTGTCTGATGATCGACAAGGTAACCAATTGCGAGTTGAAAAAAATGGTATGGTTTATTTTTCTTGCGAACACACCGGTTCTCAAAATATTGAAAATGTGCAATTTCGGTATGAAAGTTTAATGGCTTATAATGGGTATGTTGGTCCGAAAGCTGCGAGTGATAAAGAATATATCCATAGAGAATATAAAGATGTGATCTATGGTTGGAAAAATGGGGCAAAAGGATATTACGATTATCCTACAGAAGGCAGCATATAAAAAGACGAGACATAACACTCGTGCAACGGCCTGCCAGTTTTCTTGTTTTTAGTCGGACCAAGTTAATAAGCTGATAATATAAGATAAAGCCCTGAAAAAACCTCGATAATTGGCTTAGGTTAATGTTTTTGGCCCCAAAAACAGCACTTTACGAGTTTAATATGGGTTTCTAACAATGCTCTTGCAACGGTTCGCAAAAAGCCGCGCCCGCGGAAAAGCAATGTTAAAAAGCAAATTGAAATGCAACTAAAGTAGGAGAAAAAATGATAACAAATATATCTGATATACTTTCAGCACACTGGCAAATTGGCGTTATTGTTACCGCTATTCGTTTGCGTATTTTTTCAATCATCGCTGATAAAAAATTGGAACTAAATGAGATCGCAGTAAAATGCGAGGCAGAGTCTGATCGGATTGAGCCGCTTCTTGATGCTTGTATCAGCTTAGGGCTTTTGAAATTTGAAAATAAGAAGTATCGGAACTCACATTTTTCCCTTGTCTATTTTGTAGAAGGAAAAAGATTCTATGTGGGTGATTTCCTTATATTAATGAGCAATGAATCCATTCAGTGGTTTCAACTTCCGGATTTAATTCGAGGCAAAGAACGTAAAAAAATAGAATTGCCGGGTTTAAAAGCAGATTATAAAACCTTTATTACTGCGATGAACAGCATTGGTCTTCTTGGCGAAGCAGAAGCACTAAAAGATATGGTAGACCTTTCAGGATGTAAAACAATGACAGATGCAGGTGGCGGGTCTGGTTTGTATTCCATTACCCTTTGTCAAAAATATCCCCATTTAACCTCTACCATTTTGGATGTAAAAGATACGCTTGAGGTAACCAGGGAGCTGATTGAAAATCACAAAGAGAAAAATCGGATTATTTTAATGGAAGGGGACTTCATGAAAGATCCCCTGGGAAAAAATGTCGATGCCGTTCTGCTCTCGGATGTCATTTATGGTCATTCCGATGCAAAAATTTTATTACAAAATGCCTGGAGTAGTCTTGCGGTAGATGGCGTGCTGATTGTGCGCGGCTATTATGCAAATCCTAAAAAAGCAGGTCCTTTATTTGGAGCACTCTTTGCAGTCAAGCAGATGGTGGATGACCCTCAAAAAAAAATTATGACAATCTCCATGTTGGAAAGCAATGTGAAAGATATAGGATTTGAGAATATTAAGGTAACGCCTTTAACAGAATATTCATTCATTTTAACTTGTAAAAAAGGCAGCTGAAATCCATTGGTAATTTTGAAGACCGTATTAGAATCATTCGGCCAGCAGATAATTGGCCACAGCATCCATGGTCTGGGAAATAAAGGCCTGGTTCAGGCTGTATATTTTGGCACTGTTACGCCGGCGTTCGTTCACAAAACCTGTGGCACTGAGCTGTTTCAGGTGGCGCGAGGCAGAAGACTGTGTCAGATCAAGGTCTTCCATAATCTGTTTTGATGAAAGCTCGGTCTGCCGGGTCAGCAGTTTAAGGATTTTCAGGCGGACATCATCCGACAATGTGGTCAGTCTTGTATGGATATCTGTCCGGGTCAGGTCAGGGGAAGAGAGGGGTAGGCCCTCTGTAATTTTAGGGCTGAAAAATATATACATGGAATTGGTGATCACCCGCCTTCCCAAGTAGGGGCCCATGTGAAATGAAGGCACAAAAACAACCTTGTTTGCGGTCTCAATCCTCTGCAGCTCCCACTGCCGGTCAGCCCATTCCCGTTCGATATCATGGCCTGTGATTTTCCTGGCCGCCTCAAAGGGATGCATGGATGTCACATTGACTGAATTAAGGTCTGCCACAGCTTTCTCAATTATTCCATGATTACGGTTGAACTCTTCTTTTAAATAGTAGGTCCACATGTATTGGAAGTGCTCCACCATGGTGTCGCGCATCATTGCAGGATTTATCAGGTAGTCGTAGGCCCGTCCTTCTATGTCGTAATCCAGTGTCTCGTTTCCAAAGCATTTGGTCAGATACTCAAGATATATTTTTTTGGATGACAGGAGTCTTTCCAGGTCCTTTTTTGTCACAGTAACCGGACTCTCTTTGGATATGATATTGACCTTATATGCGGAGATGAGGTCGTAGGAGTGAAAGATCCGTTGCTGAAGAATCTTTGGATCTGTCTGCGCAAGATCGTGAAGATAGTCCTCAAAGGTTAAAAAGGCATCCACCGGAAAAGCCGCATACTGCAAGCCAATCATGAACACCTTGTTCATCATTTTGACTTCATCGGCCAGGGCTGCATGGGTCTTGGCTATAAAAGGACTGATGCCGGGGAACTCATCACAGTTGGCTATCAGCAACAAGGAATTCAGCACACCTCTAACCGACTCGATACCGGCGGATAACCGGGCCGGCTGAACCGTGTTAATGCAACCCAATTTAGGCATGATAGTCCTTTTCTATTTATAAGTTTTTACAGGTTCTACGGATTCTACGGGTATCAATTTTCGG
>PIVQ01000583.1 GCA_003354055.1 Desulfobacteraceae bacterium
CGGATGATCCGGTCGAGTTCAGCTTTGTTAAACGCCCGGCTCAGTGGCCAATGGGTGCCAACGGTTGCCACCTGGGTGCCGTCATGGTCCACAATTTTTGACCAGTCAAATGTTAGGCCTTTAACCCCGGGAATTTGAATCTGATAGGATGTAGGGAGGGGAGCATTAGTTAAAGAATCCCGGATCTCAACGACCCTGTCATTTTCCTGTACGGTTTTGAAGCGGCCTGCATTTATGCCGAGGCCAACCGTTTTGGGCCGGGTATGGCAGCTTTCACAGGTTCTGGCCTTTGGGCTGGCCGTATGGGGCTGCGCCGGAGCCATATCCAGGGCAAGGGGGATATGGGGTTGCCCGATGGACGACGCTTCTTCAGGATTTTTTACAGCCTGGTTATGAACCAGGGTCTGTTCATTGGGCCCGATGATGGTATACACCACCTGACACCCCGGCATAAGTGGAGAAACCCTGCCTTCGCCGTTGATACCCAGTACAGGGTTTTCCCATCGCATATATCCGTTCTGTTCCGTAATCTTACCAGGTGTCGTGACGTTGACATCCTGGCCTGATAGGGCATTCCCGGATTCATGGCTCGTTTTCAGCTGATTGGACACGGCCACCCAGTCGGTCTGGCCGTCCTTGCTGTAATCCACCTTTACATGGCACCCGTAGCATTGTGGGGCCCAGGCTCCATGGCAGGCATAGCATTCCATTCTGTCCATATGCCTGGATACCCCGGCCATGGCAACAGCTGCAGCCGCTGACCACGGTTTCTTCCAGGGATTGCCAAGGGTTTTTAATACAGGGACAAAATAATCCCTTCCCGTTGCGGAGTGAACTACCACCCGGCTGCCCTTCTTGACGACATTACCCAGTGGATTGCCCCGTGCAGACAGGATGTAACCGTCAGCAGGATCATAATCAAAGCCGAATTGCTGGCCGGACATGAGTCTGTTTTGTGCTGTCCCCCTTGGATCGTCTTGGGAGATGTCCCTGCCGAATTCATCCCCGTGCCCCAGAGGCAGTTCCCAGGGGTAACGGGCCGGGGTGCCGTGACAGTCCGTGCATTCGATTTCAACCTGGGCCAGGGTGGTACCCTGAATATTGCCGTCCCCATGAACATCCATACTGGTGTGGCAGTCCTGGCAGAGCAGGCCGCCTTCAGGATTTCCCTCCCGGCTTTGGGAACGATGGTGATGATCCTGGGATACCTGGGTATAGGTCTTTCCGTGGAGTTGCGGCTGAGTATTGCCGTTGGCGTCAAAAGGCCCTGAAAAGGGGGATTCCATAAGGCCTGAAAAAGAAACCCCGATTCGCTTGCCACGGTTGTGGCAGGTGTTGCAGGTTTCCACAGGTATACCGCCCGTTTTTCGGTTTCCTGTAATGCGGTGTCTTAGAATATGGCCGGGTTCATTCTTGGGGATAGTCTTGTCTCTGCCTTGATAAAGCCCTTCATTCCCGTAGAGCATGTGGCAGGCCGAACAACCTGTACCCCTGTGGTCTCCCCGGGAGTTACGCCCCTTTATGCCGATGTGGCAGCGCTGGCATTCCTGGCGTTGATAGGTAAAGGCCGCCTGTTTCGGATCTGTCTCAACATCCTTAATTGACGGGGATGGCAGGCGCTTCAGCCTGTCGGGAAACTGATCCGGGAAGTTTTGTTTCATATCTGCCATATAGGACTCATAGGCAAGGGAGGTGCCTGAGGGGATGGGACCGTCATTGTCGTTCATATCGTGGTTTCCCAATGATACCTTACGGCTTTGTTCAACTCCCCAGGTGTTCAGGTTCCCCTGAATTTTTCCGGCTTCAGTATTCATAAGGGATCGTTTGGTCCGGTACACATATCCTGCATGGCAGATCCCGCAGGTGTTTTGGGCAATCCAGATAGCGCCTGGATCCGGGTAAAAGCTTTTGGGGCCGGGGGCTGTTTTCAGGCTGACAGGTATTCCTCTGTGGGCTTTTTCCTTCTGGCGGGCCTTCGGGTTGCCTCCGTGGCAGACCACGCAGCCATCCATATCTCCGTGGCGCAGACCGTTCTGTTGAATAAGAGTCATCATGGGCAGATCTCCTGGAACAATCTCCATGATCCCGGCATGGCATTCCCTGGTTGTACAGCCTTTGTCGCCGGCATGCGCCCATGACAGTAGAAAAAAAATAGATACTCCCAAAAACAGAAAGATGAATTGCGCTTTATTGTTTAGCGGCATTGGAAAGAGTTCCTCTGGAGCTGGTTGAACTGGTCAGGCCCGTTTTTTATCCACCTTGCACGGATCTTTGGGGCAAGTCAATAAAAATTCATGGAGTACAATTGGTAAGTTCCGGCGGGAGTTTCGGCGGGTAACCATCTGTCAGGAAAGGAAAATTATAGCAATTTCCTACTGTTTTATGATACTTATAGCGGCTCAACCCAAGGAAAGATGAGAATGATTGATATACTGGCATACCCTCTGGACCGTCTGGTCCAAACCCTGGAACAGGGCTACGGCAAAGGTCTTTACCACGCAGAAGCACTGTACAGGGAAGTCTTTAAAAATGGAAATGAGAATGTGTTGTCTGCCCCGGAGTTCCTGGGGTCGCCAAAACTATCAACAGCTTTGACAGGCAAGGTTGTTGTTGATCCGGGAGCAGTGGTTGATACCTTTAAGGAAGAGAACCTGACCAAGTTTATCACCCGATTGCCCGACGGGCTCAAAATTGAATCCGTGATTATCCCCATGACCCGGCACAATACCCTGTGTGTGTCCAGTCAGGTGGGGTGCAGAATGGGGTGTGCCTTCTGTGAAACCGCAAAGCTTGGATTCAAACGGAATCTGACGGTTTCCGAGATTACGGGCCAGCTTTACAATGCCCGCCATGTATTGAAAAAAAATATAAAAAATATTGTTTTTATGGGCATGGGCGAGCCCTTTGATAATTTTGATGCGGTCATGACAGCGGTCTTGGTTATGAACGAACAAAAAGGCTTTAATATTGCCCTGCGCCACATCACCCTGTCCACAGCCGGTCTGGTTCCGGGTATAGAACGGTTGGCAAAAATGAACATAAAAGGTATCCGCCTGGCCATTTCGGTGAACGGGCCGGATGATAAAATCAGATCCGGACTTATGCCGGTCAACAATCGCTGGCCCATGGCGGAATTGAAAAAAAGCCTTCTGAACTATCCTTTGCCCAAACGGGGAGTATTTCTCTTTGAGTATATATTGATCAAAGGGGTGAACGATTCCCGGGACAATGCCCTGCGTCTGGCTGAGTTTATCCATCCTCTGCAGGTTCGTCTGAACCTCATTCCCTATAACCCCATTGATGCCTTTGATCACGAAAGCCCCTGTGATGAAGACATGCATGCGTTTGCCGATCTTTTGACCGAAAAAGGGATCTTTGTCATTAAACGGTGGAGCAAGGGCCGATCCGTCTCTGCCGGTTGCGGCCAGCTGGGTAAGCATCTTGATCGGGATTGAAATTTGTCCAATGGTCTGTTTTTATTCATTTCTTGACAGGGCTCAAGATTTATGAAAAATATGCCGATTGATAAAAGAAACTTAAGCGGGCAGCTTTATGAATTATACAGAAAATACCCCGAAGGCCGGTGAATATCTCAGATTGACTTTGGGCTATCTTGCCAAATATAATCTGACAGCCAATCCTGTGAATTACACGGTGTGGTATGAATATGTGTCTGGAAAAAATCTTAAGTTAAAACAAGCGGTTGACTTCTTGCTTGAGAAAAACCCGCCCCTGACCAATCAGAAAATAGAAGGCCTTTATCAGAAATTTGTAACCGACGGAGACCGTATTGTTATTTCCCGTATCCTGACCAAGGTGAATCTTATGCTCAGGGAAATTACCAGCCATGTAACGGAAACCGAGGGAGATCTGGCCGGCCATGGCCAGGCATTGGATAAAATGGCGGGTCAGCTTCAGGGTGTCGATGATTTCGATGGAGTCAGGCATATCATCGATCAGATGATTGATACCACCAAGGCCATTATCAAATCCGGATCCAAGCTTCAGAACCGGATGAAAGTCTCTTCAAAAGATCTCACACAGCTTCACAGGGAACTGGAAGTTTCCCAGAAAGAGGCCAGAACA
Source organism: Desulfobacteraceae bacterium (assembly GCA_003354055.1). Next base: position 4,087 of record PIVQ01000583.1, read on the forward strand.
GATGCCCTGACCGGCTTGGCGAATCGCCGGGGGCTTGACAAGCGCCTGGAAATTGAACGGATCCGTGCCCGGCAGAACAATGTGCCTTTTTCTGTTATCCTGGTGGATATTGATTATTTTAAGAAGGTCAATGATGCTTACGGCCACCTGGTGGGGGACAGTCTTCTTAAAGGCGTGGCAAGGGTACTTCAATCCCAGACCCGGCGAAACGATATGGTGGCCAGGTTCGGGGGGGAGGAGTTCCTGATTCTTCTGCCTGAAACCGATGTTGACGGCGCCCATGCTGTTGCCGAAAAGATCAGAGCGGTTCTCTCCAACAAGGAGTGGACAATCAAAGAATCCCAAAAAAGCATTGGCCAGATAACCGCATCCATGGGCATCGCCCTCTATGATATGGTTGAATCTGACAACGGGGTGATCCGTCGGGCAGATGCCGCCCTATACAAGGCCAAAGCCCAGGGCCGAAATCAGGTTGTGGTTCAGGCAGAATTGGCCAATTAAATTTTCTATTTTTTCTCTTATTAAGAGCACCAGGAAAAAATCAAGCGATATTTTTGATTTGTTTTTGGGCCGTACTACACACTCCCGATTGTTATCAGTTCTAAAAAACAGCATATGAAACCGACTTAATTTTTCAA
>PIVQ01001404.1 GCA_003354055.1 Desulfobacteraceae bacterium
GGCATCGTGGAAACCATTGCCCTTGCAACCCCTGAAGGCGGGCAGGCTGTGTCCATGAAAGTTCCACTGTCCGAAGCGGGCCGTCAACTGATCGAAAGCCGGGGCCTTGATCGGGTGAGATCCATTGACCGCCTGGGGGATGATCCCATTACCGGGCCTGTGGCTGACCGTCTAAAGGCCTGGGAGGTGTCGGCCGTGGTTATTGACCTGGTTCTGGAACGTACCATGCTGGGCATATTTTCTGTCTTTAATGACGGAAAAGAAAAGTTTGAATCAGATCATGTCCGATTGCTGAGCCCGCTGGATAAACCCTGTGCCATTGCCCTGACCAACTCCCTGCGGTTCAGGGAGTTGAAAAATCTCAAAGAACTTCTGGCTGACGATAACAGGTACTTCCAGGATGAATTGAACCGGATGGCAGGGGAAACCGTTATCGGGGCCGGCCAAGGCTTAGGCCAGGTCATGGAAATGGTCCATCAGGTGTCTCCTCTGGAAAGTCCGGTTCTATTGCTGGGGGAAACCGGAACCGGCAAAGAGGTGGTGGCCAATGCCATCCACAATCTTTCCCTGAGAAAGCAAGGACCGTTTATCCGGGTCAACTGCGGGGCCATCCCGGCCTCTCTTCTGGACTCTGAGCTGTTCGGCTATGAAAAAGGGGCCTTTACCGGGGCCGTGGCCAGAAAAAGGGGGCGGATCGAGAGAGCCCAGGGCGGTACCCTGTTTCTGGATGAAATCGGAGAGTTGAGTGCTGAGGCACAGATTCGTCTGCTCAGGGTACTCCAGGAAAAAGAAATCGACCGGGTGGGAGGAACGGAAACCATCCGGGTCAATATCCGGGTCATTGCCGCCACCCACAGGAATCTGGAACAGATGATGGATGAGAATACGTTCCGCCCGGACCTTTTCTTCCGCCTCAGGGTCTTTCCCATTGCCATCCCGCCTCTCAGGGAAAGGACAATGGATATCCCGGCCCTGGTGGATCATTTTATTTTAAAAAAAACCAGGGAAATGAAGCTGCCTAAAATTCCCTCCGTTCCCCGCCATGTCATGGACAGCCTCATGGCTTATGCCTGGCCGGGTAATGTCCGGGAGCTTGAAAATGCCGTGGAAAGATCTCTGATTCTGGACAGGGAAGGTTCCCTGTATTTTAAGGATATTTCCGC
>PIVQ01001405.1 GCA_003354055.1 Desulfobacteraceae bacterium
AAGTGCTGTTTACTGCCATAGGAAGCACAACATGCCTTTACCGTTTTCGATCGTATTTGGAGGCGGGAATTTTATTATTGGGGGGCTGTTTATCTTATACCTAATTCTGAATTCATAATCAGATTGAAACTAAGGAAGATTCAATCAACATTGCTTTTTCGCTTTCAGGAAAAGGCAATGTTGATTTCAGATTTATTGACATGCAGATGAAAGGAGGAGGCCTTGATGAACTGGTGTATAGCAGTTTTGTTATTGGTGACCTGATATATAAAATCTGGCAGACCAAACCAAGGTAAATTGAGGAGAGGACTACTTGCCAGACACGCTCAGTTTCTTTAGGCGGATGAGTACCCAAGACTTTCCCTGTTAAACCTGCTGTAAAATATTTAGGATACCAAAAATAGTCATTACCGAAATTTTGCTGAAATCATTTCTTTTCGCTGGTGACAAACGGCTTTCCTTATAATTGAAACAAATTTGGAACAGAGGTACTTTCAGCAAACTTACTGGCCCCCTGCGTTCCCTGAACTCAAACGTTCAGACGTAAATTTAATCGATAAGGTCGGATAGGTGGAAGCTTTCCGATTTGTTAATGGTGGCGATAAAACGTTTTAAAAGGTCTGCGTTAAAGCAGTGAGACATGCCTTGATCCCGTAACTTCAATCGTGTTTTTACCCGTTTTTTAGCCTCTTCTTCAATCATTTCCTTTTCCCGTAAGCGTTTGAGCTTGTTCTCATAATTATCCCTGACAACGGCTGTTATGGGCGTTTTTTTGTTTTCCTTTGCCTCTTTTTCAAATTCATGGAGGGTCTCAAGATGGGGGTTGACCTTGGTCATTATTTTTAATGCCTCATATGGGCTTTTGAAATCTTTGTATGACCGCTTGGACGTCATGTCATCAAAAACATCGGCAATGTGGCAGATTTTTGCCAAAATAGGAATCCGATTTTCTTTTATGCCGCTTGGATATCCACTGCCATCTTCATTCTCGTGATGATAGTGAATGGCTTGCATGATAGATTTTGAAATGTCGGTATCAACTAAAATAGATAAGGAATTGGTTGGGTGGGACTGAAGAATGATATATTCCTGGTTATCCAGTATTTCTTTTTTGTTAATGATGTTTTTAGGGATTTTTGCTTTGCCGATGTCATGGAGTAG
>PIVQ01000584.1 GCA_003354055.1 Desulfobacteraceae bacterium
CGTTCTTTTTCTGGATTTCAAAAATAGTCTGGATGGTGATTAAACCGGACTTTCTTCTGGTGCTTTTTACATTGATAGGGTTGATTTGTCTCTATGCCGGTGCCCTGAAAAAGGCAAAACTTATTCTGGGGATCGTGGTGATCGCCATGCTGGCCATTACCGTTCTGCCCATGGGCAAATGGTTGCTTTCCCCATTGGAAAACCGGTTCCCCACCAATCCTGAATTGCCGGAAAAAGTGGATGGTATCATTGTTCTGGCAGGTGCTGAAGATAATTATCGGTCTGCCCTGTGGATGCAGGTTGAGTTAGGACGGGGTGCGGAACGTCTTTATTACTTCATGAAACTCATGCATGAATATCCGGATGCCATCCATGTGTTCACCGGAGGAACCGGATCCATCGTCCATCAGGAGTATAAATCCGCAGATCAGGCCTGGAAAATATTCCGGGGGTTAGGTTTTGACGTAGATAATATTCTGTTTGAGCGTGAGTCCAAAAATACATATGAAAACGGGGTAAATTCATACACGCTGATTAAACCTAAGCCTGGTGAAAAATGGATACTCATTACGACTGCCTGGCATATGCCCCGCTCCGTAGGGATCTTTGAGAATTTAGGCTGGGATGTAATTCCTTTTCCTGTGGACCACGCCACCGGTTCTGTTGAGAATGGGGATAACGGCTTTGTTTTTACCTGGAATTTTATCGGGAATCTGAGTGAGCTCCAGACCGGGATCAAGGAATGGGTGGGGCTTGCGGTCTATTATTTCACCGGTAAAACATCGGCTCTGTTTCCGTCGGCATCCACTTAGAAATAAAAAGGAAGACATCATGACAGACCCTGTACGTCCGGCAGTGGGTGTTGCCGTAATGGTCATAAAGAAAGGCAAGGTACTGCTTGGTTGCCGTAAGGGGGCTCATGGTACAGGCACCTGGGCCTTTCCCGGCGGGCATCTTGAGTTTGGAGAAAGTATTGACGCCTGTGCCAAAAGAGAGGTGCTGGAGGAGACCAACCTTGTGGTGGGCAATATCAGGCATCAGGCCTTTACCAATGATATTTTTATCCGGGAAAATAAGCATTATGCCACCCTGTTCGTAAGGGCGGATTATGTGGCAGGAGAGGTTACGATCATGGAGCCGGATAAGTGTGAGCAATGGGCCTGGTTTGAGTGGGGGGATTTCCCTGAGCCCCTGTTCTTATCCCTGGAAAATCTTCTGGCCCAGGGTTTCAGGCCGGAGTAACCGGCGACCTTTTCTCAGATACAAACACCCTTTTCCGTTTCTTCTAAAAATAGATTTCCGGAAAAGGGTGTTTTGTATTCTATCGCATTACTCTCCTGGAATAAATCCGGGATCTGTCATGGCCAGAACGGCATAGCCGCCCTGAACGTTTTTGATCCTGTTAAATCCCTGCTGGTTCAGAAAAACCTGTGATTCATAGGACCTTGCCCCTGTCCCGCAGAGCAGGTAAAGATCTTCATCATCTGGCAGCTCTTCAAACCGCTGCCGCAGTTCTGCCTGTGGAATGTTGATCCATTTTTTGCCATGTTTCTCAATAAAGGGGGCGGCTTCCGAAGGATCCCTCAGATCCACCACCTTGATGTCTTGGGCTCGGAAAAGTTCCAGGAAATCCAGCATATCCACAGGAGTGTTCCGGCCTTCAAGAATATTGTCCAGAACATTCCCCGCATTGTTAATTACATCCATGGCCGAGGCAAAGGGCGGGGCATAGCCGGTTTCAAGCACGCAGACATCATCTACATCCAGTCCCGCTCCCAGAAGGGGGGCAATGGCATCTACCCGGGCTTTAACCGCGTCGGACTGTGCACCGATGGCCTCGACACCAAGGATTTTCCGGGTGGACCGGTCAGCGATGAGCTGGATAAACATGAACTTTGATTCCGGATAAAAATGAGCCCGGTCAAACTGGGCCACCAGGGCATGGACCGGATCAAACCCGGCAGCTTTTGCCTGGGCAACGGTAAGGCCGGCTGTGGCCGCTCCCAGGTCAAAAACCTTGATGCAGAATGTACCTACAGTGCCTTTGAATTGTGATGCCCTGCCGTGGATATTATTACCAATGATTCTGCCCTGGCGGTTGGCCAGGGAGCCTAAAGGCATGGTGATATTTTCACCGCTGACCAGGTTGCGCATCTCAATACAGTCGCCGCCGGCATAAATGTCAGGATCCGTGGTTCTCAGGTTCCGGTCCACAATCAGCGCGCCTGTTCTGCCTATGGCCAGACCTGCGTCTGATGCAAATTTTGTATTGGGACGGACACCGGCGGACAGGACCAAAAGGTCGCAGTCCAGAACCGTACCATTGATATCTACTCCTGTGACGCCGGTCTCAGGATCTCCAAGGATCCGGGTGACCTGACTTGCCAACATCACCCTTACCTCGCTTTTTTCAAGCTGGTTTTCAACCATCCGGGCAATGTTCTGGCCCAGGGCCGCGGGCAGTACCTGGTCAGCCATTTCCACAAGAGTGGTGTCCACTCCCCAGAGATCGGTCAGGGCCTCTGCCATTTCAATACCGATGGCGCCGGCACCGATGACCACGGCTTTACCCACGGAGCCTTTGGTAATTATCTCTTTGATATGTTTTGCAGAGTGAAGATTGGATACGGTAAATACCCGGGGAAGATCTGCTCCGGGGATGGGGGGGCGCAAGGGCGTGGCACCGGATGCAATGACCAGCTTGTCATAGTCAAGGGTCTCTTTTGTACCCTCATCCAGGTGGCGAACAACGATTTGTTTTTCCGTCCTCTTGATGGACATGGCCTCCACCCTGAGAATGATTTTTATTCCTTTACAGGTCTTGAAAAATTCAGGATCCCGTATGGCGTGGGAGGTGGTGGAAAACAACTCTTCGATGTCGGTAATATCACCGCCGATATAATAGGGGATGCCGCAGCCGCCGTATGAGATCAAACTGTCTCTGTCAATTACGGTTATGTCTGCCTCAGGATCAAGTCTTCTGAGGCGGCAGGCCACTTTGGGACCCAATGCCACTGCACCGATAATGATAATTTTTTTTGCCATGATATCCTCGCAGCGTTCTTATGAACGCATTTTGTTAAAAAGGATAATCTAGGCTGTTTTCAGGGTTTTTCAATGGGGTATTTGTATAAAAAATCAGGTTTTTTTCTCAGGTGCAGATGTCAGGAAGGGGAGGGCCTGTTCCCTGTTTTCAAAGACCTTGTAATCAAAGGGTAAAAGTTTGGATATGGAGAGAAATACCTTTGCCATGCCCATTTCCATAATCATAGGCACCACCAGGGCAACCCGGTTGGCAAAATTTTTTTTCTGGGGCTTAAACAGTTTAAGTACCCCGGCAATCTCTCCCAGATCCCCGATGGACAATCCCATGCTTGCCCCGCTAAAATCCCACATGGAGTGTTTGCTGTGATAGTCGGGATGGGTGAACAGCTCTGACATGGCTGCAAGTATTCGTTTTTTATCCACAACCCCTGAAACCAGGATGAGGATATATACCGGATGAGAATTGTTTATAGAATGCTCCATTTTGCTCCTGCAATTTTCTCGGGTATTTCATTCCGTCGGGTGAGAATACGATAAGTTGATCGATTGAACAAGACAATTCATTCTATGATTTTTGAAATTTTATAAAAAATGCCAGTCCGATAAGTATCAGTACCAATCCGGTAATTGAATGCAAATTGGGTGCTTTCCCACCAAGAAATACCATACCGCCCAAAAGGGCAAATACCACTTCACTGGCCTGGGTGGCATCAACGGCAGCCAGTTCATCCGGAGTCTTGGCAAGATTCCGGGCAAAGAGAAAAATACTGGTGGCCAATACTCCTGAGAACAATGCAACCAAGGCAGTGTTCATCACCTGTGACGCCGAAGGTGCGGGTGGCTGGATAAGAATCACCAGTATCAGCCACAGGGGCAAAGATCCATAGGTCATCAACAACACCTTATTGAACACATCATCCATCAGTGGTGACGTAATATGAGGCAGTCTGGTATGATTTCCATGCTGGGACTCCCATACCAGTTGATTGCCAAATGGATAGCAAAATGCTGCCAATAGTACGGGCAGACCACCTGCGAGCAATGTTTTTAAATTAAAATGGTCGATGTGGGACAGGTTAACCAGGATAACACCCAAAAAAATCAACGATGAAAATATCCAGATCCGCTTGGGAAACCGCCGGCCGAACAGCATGAATATAAAAAGGCTGGCCACTACCGTAAACTGCCAGGTGGCGGCAATGACCCAGCCGGGTGAGGTGTCTGCACTGAAACAGATCAATGCATAAAATCCCCCAAATCCGATTCCCCCGGCGATCAACCAGAAACGCCAGTAGGAACGGAATAATTTGAAAATTCCGATTAGCCTGCTTATCCCCCCCTTGAACAGAACAATGACAGTGAGAAACAATACCATGAAAAGATAGCGTAATACGGCTGACCATACCCAATGCCCGCCCTGAAGGCTCATGGCTTCGTTAAGTATAAAGGTGGTGCTGAAAAAAAAGCCGGATAGAATTCCTAAGAGAATCAGTTTGATCATGAGGATGCACCTGCCTTCTTTTGATTACTGATCTCAATTAATACTTTAAGATTCTTTGAAAGGCCGTCAGGCCATTGGTGAAGTCCCAGATATTTTGCTTTTTGTTGAAAGGAGTCCGGGCCGTCTTCAATCCGAATTCCGGATATTAAATGGTTTGTTTCAG
>PIVQ01001406.1 GCA_003354055.1 Desulfobacteraceae bacterium
CTTCTGGGCCAGGATGCAGATCTATCCTTTCTGGACTCAGGCAATGCCGTGACCCTGGAAGTCTCTGCCATGCAGTTCTTCCCATGGCTCATGGCAGAGGCCCGCCAGTGTATTGCCAATCGGGAACTTATGCCGGGCAGGATCATCCGGGTGAGAAACATGGCGGAACAGGCACAGGATGACGGAGATATTCTGGCAACGGCCCTGGCCATGCAGATCATCGGCGCCACCTATGTGGAATCCCTTGACACCCGGGGAACCGACGGATCCAACGTTCATCTCTTAGGTGGTCCCGGAACCCTTGCCGGCTTTTTCGGCGGCATAGGCCAGCCCAACCAATACCCCCTTAAATGGGCAGAGGAATACCTGACCTATTTCACGGAGTACGGCATCAAGCAGGTGTTGAACATCAACTCCGGCACTATCCTCCTGGGCTATCTCATGCATCGTCTGGGTGTGGATATTGAATTCAAAATCTCTGTATTTGTGGGCAATGACAACCCCTTCTTTATCCTCTGGACCCTGATGACCGCCCGGATGTTTGCAAGGGAAGACGGCAGCACCTCCCTTGTGGGATTTAACCTCTCCAATGCCGTAAACAACGAAACCATCCGACAGGCCAATACCCTGCGCCGTGATCTGGGTCTTGAAACCCAGGTAAGGTTTGAACACCATATTACCGAAACCTATAAATCCATTGTGGGCCAGCCCTATAACCGCAGGGAAGAACTTGTGGAAATTGCCAAAGAAGTTCCTAATATTTCTGCGAAGCACGAGGGCGGCGAATCGGAAATCGAAGCTACCCGAGAGCACCCGTCAGATATCTTTGACTACTTTGTGGCTAAAACAGATATCCTGGATCAGGGGCTGATGGATGCCATGCAGACCAATTACCTGGATAAACATCACTCCGTGAACCTGACGGCCCAGGCTCTGATTCGCGCAGGTGTTGCCGTGGTACCGGCTCAAAACCTTCACTAAACCGTACCACCCAGACGGGGCTGCCCCTGACTCTATTAAATAGTGGCTGACCGAAAACCCATGCTTGGATGAAAACTTGCCCATATGCAAGGCGCAAGAAAGTCTGAAACCGGAGTGTACTCTTGTACATGAGGATTTCAGACTTTTGCAGCAACGCGGCAGATGGGTGAGTTTTCGTTC
>PIVQ01001407.1 GCA_003354055.1 Desulfobacteraceae bacterium
ATTCCATTGTTTCAACCCGCGATAACCTTTTGATAGCAGACCAGACCGCAACGCAGGCAACGTCCTGCTTCTTCATTGGCGGCGTCAGATGAAAATCCTGTGGAAAACAGGTCTTTTCTCTCGTCTCTGGATGCTGCAAGATCAAGGATATTTCGGGGTGAAGGAACAACCTTTGTAAGGGACCGGACATCCTGAACCACGGACTTGGCCGTGAGGATTCTATCCGGATCCTGGTATTCAATACCGTACATGAGATGATGCATGACAGTGGCGGCTTTTCTGCCGCCATTAATGGCTGCAACTGCCGAGGAATACTCGGAGATCACATCCTGGCCTGAGAGCAGGCCCAATTCTCTGTTTGCATCCGGTTTTTTCTGCAGTTCAACACCTTCCCATGTCATTGGCTCGGCAGTTTCTACATCCAAGCTTTCGTTTTCGTCATCCTCCTCATCATTGCCTATGGCCACAAATGCCAGTTCGGGAAACCGTCCCGATCCAATGATAAGGGTGTTTGTATCAATAGCATGTTTCACACCGGTGTCAAGCTCAATATACTCAACCCCGGTCAAATCATCTTCTTGACCCAAAATCTTAGTGATTCCGGTATTATAAAGGATGGTTGCACCAGCCTCAGCCAATGCATCAATACCGACTTTATCAAAAGAGGAATCCTCAGATTTTTTACGGGAAATCACGATAACTTTTTTGGTTCCTGCGGACTTCAGGATGTCAACCGCATCAGGCAGACGGATACCGCCGCCGGCAATGACAACGGTGTCTCCATTGTTTATGGTCACAGCAGAATCATCACGGCTTCTCAAAAGATCGATGAGCAGATAGGTGCCGGGGAATATACTGACAGCTGCGCCCACACCCTCAATGGCCAGACGGGAGTCCCAGCCGCCCGTGGCTGAGAATACGGCATCATACCCATCTCTTAAGAGTCCCGGAATGGTGAAATCCTCACCCGCCTTTTGATTGGTCTTCAGCGCCACACCAAGATCGGCAATCCCCTGGACATCCCAGTCCAGTACATCCATGGTCAGCCGGTCCCTGGCAATGGCTTTTCTCAGGATACCGCCGAAAGCGTCACTGGCCTCAAAAACCGTTGGGGCATGGCCGAGGCGCGCGGAAAAATATCCGGCTGCAAGCCCTTCAAC
>PIVQ01000585.1 GCA_003354055.1 Desulfobacteraceae bacterium
TCTCCTTTGCGAGGAGAAACCTTTGTCACCCGGAAAATCACTCGGGCTCTGGCCAGGATTAGTTTGGGGCTTCAGGATTGTCTTTATCTTGGTAATCTGGATGCTAAGAGGGACTGGGGCCATGCGAAGGACTATGTCAAAATGCAGTGGATGATGCTTCAGCAGGATGAGGCTGAGGATTTTGTTATTGCCACAGGCAAACAATATTCGGTCAGAAATTTTGTCAATGCGGCTGCCGATGCTCTTGGAATGGAAATTCTTTGGGAAGGAAAGGGTATTAAAGAGAGTGGTGTGGATAAATCGTCAGGCAAGGTTATTGTGGCGGTAGATCCAAAATATTTCAGGCCCACTGAAGTTGAAACCCTATTGGGGGACCCGACAAAAGCCGAACAAAAGCTGGGCTGGAAATCTGAAATTTCTTTTGAAAGCCTGGTGACGGAGATGGTTGAACAGGACTTAACCATTGCTAAAAAGGATCATCTGTGCCAGACCCATGATTATGAGGTGTTTAAGTATGATGAGTAGTGTAATAAGTAAAGCATCACGCATCTTCATTGCCGGTGGCAGGGGGTTGGTAGGCTCTGCCATAATAAGGCAGTTGAAAAGAAAAGGATTTACTAAAATCTTTGCACCAACCCATTCTGAGTTGGAACTCATGGATCAGAAAGCTGTTTCAGAATACTTCCAGGAAAATGGGCCTGAATATGTAATTTTAGCTGCTGCCAAAGTTGGAGGGATTCATGCTAACAATATTTATCCGGCAGAGTTTATTTACCATAATTTAATGATCCAAAATCATATCATTCATGAAAGCTGGCGTAATGGGGTTAAGAAGCTTATTTTTTTAGGATCTTCGTGCATTTATCCCAAATTGTGTGATCAGCCAATTCGAGAAACGTATTTAATGACAGGAGAGCTTGAACCGACAAACTCTCCCTATGCATTGGCAAAAATTGCGGGTGTTGAAATGTGCTGGGCCTATAACCGGCAATATGAGACTCAGTTTATTCCGGTTATGCCAACTAATTTATATGGACCCAATGATAATTTTGATCTGGAAACATCTCATGTGCTGCCTGCTTTGATACGCAAGTTTCATGAAGCAAGAAAAACAGGTGCCCAATCTGTTATTGTCTGGGGCTCAGGAATACCGAAACGGGAGTTTTTACATGTGGATGATTTGGCAAGCGGTTGCCTGTTCCTGCTGGAAGCGAACATCAAATTTGAAGATTATGAAAACAAACCCTTATTTAATATCGGGGCAGGAAAAGATATTTCTATAAAAGATCTTGCTGAGATGATTAAGAAAATTGTTGGGTTTGAGGGGAATATTGTTTTTGATAGCTCAAAACCTGATGGGACTCCAAGAAAATTATTGGATGTGTCTCGGATGGAAAATTTAGACTGGTATGCAAATATTGGCCTTGAGAAGGGTATCAGACAAACTTATAAGTGGTTTTTAGATTGCAAGAGAGGATGAGATTTGATTAAAGTAAACAAAATTGCAGTAGTTGGGCTTGGATATGTGGGCCTGCCCTTGGCAATTCATTTTGCAGAAAAATACAATACCGTTGGATTTGATTTAAAAGAAAGCATTGTTGAAAATTGCAAAATTCATAAAGATCCAACTGGAGAGGTGGCTGACAAGGATTTTCAGAAGGCGGTTCATTTTACACCCACAACTGACGCCAAGAAGATGTCTGATGCCGATTACATTGTGGTCGCAGTTCCAACACCCATTGATAAGGCCAGGCGCCCGGATTTGACACCCGTTGAAAGCGCGTCCCGGATCGTAGGGAAGGTCATGAAAAAAGGGGCGGTTGTTATTTTTGAGTCCACCGTTTATCCGGGAGTAACCGAAGATATCTGTGTGCCCATCCTTGAGAAAGAATCCGGTATGGTCTGGAAAAAGGATTTTCATGTGGGATATTCACCGGAGCGGATTAATCCGGGAGACAAGGAACATACCCTGACCCGGATCATAAAGGTGGTCTCCGGGGATGACGAAGATACTCTGGATAAGGTTGCTTCACTATATGAAACCATTATCACCGCAGGCGTTCATAGAACAACAACTATAAAAGAGGCTGAGGCTGCCAAGGTCATTGAGAATACTCAGCGGGATCTGAATATTGCCTTGATGAATGAACTTGCCCTTATTTTTGATCGTTTGGGTATTGATACTAAAAATGTACTTGAGGCTGCCGGGTCCAAGTGGAATTTCTTAAAGTTTTTCCCCGGATTAGTCGGCGGGCATTGCATTGGCGTTGACCCCTATTATTTGACATTTAAAGCTGAGTCTGAAGGGTATCATCCGGAAATTATTCTGGCAGGCCGCCGCATCAATGATAATATGGGACGGTTTGTTGTTGAAAAAACCGTTAAAATGATGATCGCGCAAGGGCAGCATATAAAGGGTGCCCGTGTGGGGGTATTGGGGCTGACTTTTAAAGAAGATTGTCCGGATTTGAGGAATACCAGGGTTGTGGATATTATCGAAGAATTGGATTCCTACGGATGCCAGGTGTTGGTTCACGATCCCTTAGCTGATCCGGCAGAGGCAAAAGAGTATTATGGAATTGATCTTTGCGGATGGGATGACTTCAAAGAGTTGGGGGCTATTATATTGGCTGTTCCCCACAAAGAATACAAAGAGATTTCCATCACGGATCTGGTTGGGAAATTAGATGAAGAATCCTGCCTCATAGATGTGAAGAGTGTTTTAGATGTCGATGAAGTGGCTGAGACCGGGGTTTCTTTCTGGCGACTTTAACCAATGGCCTAATTGAGTGAGAGGGTTTCCAAAGTCTTGATTAATTTTTTTGTATCAAAAGACGCCGGAAGTTCGTTTCCATAGTCCTGAATCAGGGCAATGGCTTTTTGCGCGGAGGATTTTGCCGCAGGCTTCCGTCCGGCCTCCAGAAGAACAAAGGCACCTGCTGCACGGATAAGCCCCTGGATGACTTTTTTCTCTGATCCTGATGCCTTGAGCCAGAAAGATTCCAGCCATTCGTGACATTCAAAGAATAATTTTAGGTTCCACAAAAGGCGGGCCGTTTCGAATGGGTCTGCCTTTTGGACCGTGTTACTTTTTGTGGCCCTGAGCTGGTTTAAAATCATATTATAGCGTCTGAGCCTGTCATCAATATAATTGATGTGATCAGGACCAGGCGCTATTTGTTTTAGCGATTCGCCGGTTTTTTCTACCGGGTCCGGAGTCTGCTCCCGGAGAACAAAAAGAAAGCTTTCGGACAATTGATTGCGAATGTCCCGACTGATGCGGTTTTCAAAGGGATCAAACATCAAAAAACAATTTCCCAGCATCTGTGGATTTTTTTCCGCTTGTTGATATAGTCTTCGGGAATGGTCTGGTCGGTGATCTCTGTGATATTCTCTGCATTGAGCCGGTCTGTTTTCAGGTCAAAATTCTGGTGGTTGGTGGAGAAAAACAGGGTGGCGCCTGGCCGCATAAGGGAAAACACCTGATTTAAAAGCAGGGGATGATCCCTGGCAATGTCAAAATGTTTTTCTGTGCTCCGTGTAGTAGAGTACGAAGGGGGATCCACTACAGCCAGGTCAAAGGAAAGGTTTTCCTTTTTTGTTTTTTTTAGAAAATCCAGGGTGTCCAGCTTTACCTGAGTGTGATTCGGGCCTGCCAATTCGTTCAGCCTTAAGTTTTCCTTTACCCAGTTGATGGCGGTTTCCGACCGGTCCACAGAAAGTGTGGATGAGGCGCCGCCTTTGGCAGCGTAGCAGGTAAAGGCGCCGGTGTAGCAATAGAGGTTGAGAAAGTCTTTACCCGTAGCCATTTCTCTGACCCGTTGCCGTGTATTCCTGTGATCTGAGAACAGGCCGGTATCCACATAATCGCTGGGATTGATCAGGAATTGAAGATCCCTTTCCCACATAGGAATTTTTTCGTTTTTATTGTTGATTCTGTGATACCGTGTCCCCTCTTTGATACCGGCTTTTCGGATTTTCAGGTGAAGATTGGTTTTTGGTACATTCAGGGACCGGGCAATAGCTTCACCCATGAGGGGAAGCCAATCAGTTGTGGATTGCTCCCGGCTGTATTCGCCGACCACCAGGTGGCCGGCATACCAGTCCACCACTGCCCTGATTTCCGGGATATCCCAGTCATAGAGACGGAAGACCTCCAGGTTTTGTTTTTGATATTTTTTTCGCAAATGATTGTAACGTTTTATTACCCGGTTGGCGAGCATCTTGGCCTGGGTCTGGTATTGTTCATTCGTGTTCATGGATACCTTCTTACACCATTGCTCAAGGGAAGGCAAGGTAGGCCTGTTACATGGGCATTGACATCTTTTTGTATGAATATTACAACCCAGGTTGCTACTCGTACAACCAAGGTTTGTTATCAATATTACAATTTGGATTATTATCAACTTTAGGGTTACAAGGAGTTCAAGATGCTCAAAGACGGAGACAAAGGGGTTATCCGCCAGCGGGGAAAAGAGAATGTCCGCTATGCAGTCGCCCCCCATGTACCATGCGGGGTGGTTAAGCCCAACCAGTTACGGGCTCTGGCAGATGTGGCAGACAAATATAAGGTGTCGGAATTAAAAATAACAAGTGCAGCCCGCATCGCCGTCATCGGCATTGAAGAACAGGATGTGGATGGGGTTTGGGAAGATCTGGGAATGGATCCGGGGCATGCTGTAGGGCTTTGTGTGAGAAGCAT
>PIVQ01000586.1 GCA_003354055.1 Desulfobacteraceae bacterium
TTTGAGATGGGTCCGATCCGACCGGTAGACGAAGCGGACAGCCTTTTAATCCGCACCACCCGGGGTTGTCCCTGGAACCGATGTGAATTCTGTTCCCTGTATAAAGACTTTAAATTTTCCATGCGGCCTGTGGATGAGATAAAGGCAGACATCCTGGCGGCCAAAGATTATTTTAACGGCCATCCCTTTGAGACCTGCTTTCTTCAGGACGGGGACAGTTTTGTCATGAAAACCCGGGATATCATCGAAGTCCTCACCTGCCTGAAATCCGCCTTTCCCTCCTTAAAACGGATCTCTTCCTACGGCCGGGCCCAGACCATGGTGAAAAAATCTCCGGCAGCCATAAAAGAGATCCATGATGCGGGGTTAAACAAACTCTACTGCGGTATGGAATCCGGATCGGAAAAGGTATTAAAGCAGGTGAAAAAGGGTATCACCCCGGAATCCATTATCCGGTCCGCCCGCATGGCCCGGGAAGCCGGCATGGAAACCACTCAGTTCATTATTCTGGGACTTGGGGGAAAAAAATTATCACAAAACCATGCCCTTGAAACTGCACGGGTGCTCAACCAGGCCAACCCGGACCAGATCCGCCTGCTGACCATAGGAGTTAAGGAAGGCTCGGGCCTGGATCGGCAGATGGCAGAGGGGCTGTTCACCCTGCCGTCGGAAACGGAAATGATTGAAGAACAACGACTGCTTCTGGAAAATCTTACCGGCATCACCAGCCACTATGCCAACCACCACAGCATAGACCTTCTCAATGAAATCAGGGGACAACTGCCCCATGACAAAGATAAGATGCTGGCCGTTATGGACCGGTTTCTCGGCATGGATAAGTCGGACCGGAATAACTTTATCCTCGGCCGGCGGCTGGGATATTACCGCCGGCTGGCGGATATGGACAACTCACTCACCCGAGAGTTTGTGGATAAACAGCTTCAAAAGATCCGGGAGGCAGGAGATGACCTTGAAACGATTTTTCACAGCCTCCGGACACAGGTGGTGTAACCACCGGTATCATGACCGATTAACTTTAAGCCAAGTTCAGAATAAAGTCTCCTGAACATTCTCCTTTGCTGTGCATCAGGCATTTTTTTACCTTGGGAGTCATTGTGTATGGGATGTTCAAGGTATCAAGCCAGCACTCAATACGGTGGAGTACGCCGCATTCGTATTGATCGGAGATGCCCAGTTTGCACATGCCCTGATATGCAAAGCACTTGTCCTTTTCCATCTCCCAGTGGAGAATATTTTTGGACGGGGCGTTGAATTTAACCTTCATGAAATCGGCTAAAACGATATCCATTGATTCTGTGATAAACGCCATCAACTCATCAAATGTATCAAACTCATCCTTTGTAACCCCAAGTGCCTTTTTCAATCTTCCCACTTCGATTGCGGACATGGATCTGACTGCTGCCCTGTTCACTTTATTTGTTTTTTCAATGCCGAACTCCTGAAGACAATGCACGAACCACATGGCATCATGGGTAATCCATCCCTTGCTGATGAGTTCTTTGATCTCTTTTTTTTCCAGTCTCTCCAATGTCTCCATTTTATCTCCTTTCATGGCTGTTATGAATTAACACATAGCGCTCTCCAGGCAGCAAGGCCTAACTCTTGAGCAGCCTTGTGAACCGCAGGTTTGGCGATCACGCCGGAAACGAGCAGTCTTGAATATTCCTGGCAGGGGCCCAGTAATATCGAAATAAAAATTTCTTTGGGCAGCGGTCTCAATATCCCCGATTCAATGTGTTTGCCGAACCAGGTAGCACATCCTTTCATGAACACCTTATTTAGTGAATTAAACCCATCTGCTGTGGCACCCATGAATTCAGCATGACGCTTCTGGATTAAAAAGCGGGCCCAGCCAGGATTTTTCTCTACCCATTTGAGATGATATGTAATGAGGGCAAAGATTCCCTCCCTGGCTTTTTTCTGTTTCTGCAATATATCAAGAAAACCGGTCTGATAATCCCGGATCCCTTCCAGATAAACCTGGGCCGCAAGCAGTTCTTTTGATTTAAAATGATGATAAATACTGCCGGTATTGGCATTGCAGCGATTACAGATATCCACGATTCTCGTTTCACTGTAACCATTTTCCGTAAAGCAGGCCAAGGCAGCCTGAATGATCTGTCTTTGTTTTTTTTCCGTTGCTGCATGGCGTGTGTTTAATCTTTTCATTCTTGAATGATATTCAAGAACAATATTCAAGTCAACTTCTTTTTCACCCTATCACCATAACTGATAGATATTCCGGGGTAATAACTATTTTTAATAGACCACCTCTTGAGATGTCACTCGCTCGCAAGCTCTAAGGATTACCACCCCGGCAACAACCCGGCAGGCGCAGGGGAGGGGCATCGGCTAAACCCCAATCAGTCGTCCTGACCATCGGGGAGCGGCGAGATGCAAATTTCAGTCCATGAAATCTTAACATCCCGTACGCCGCCTCAACCCCATCCCCTGCACCTGCCTATTCCTCCGGGCCTGCACACAAACGTATTCCGGCGAACCAGCGGACTACAAACGAAATCACCTTCCCAGACTTGGAGCCACCACTGGATAATAGAAATCAACACCCTGGAATTTTTAAGATACCGATACAAATCGAAACAGTTTTTCGTTATAATTTGAAGCATCTATCATGTAAGTATTTGCAACTTTCATCCAATCAACTGTATCTCCAATAAAATTGATTTTAGCAGATCCTCCCTGATTCAATTATTTTTTCAATAAAGATTAATTGACCTTTACAGAATTTTGCAATGTTGATAGCAATATTGAGAAGGAAATTAATTTGTTAATTGGTCGTATATCATTCAAATTTATAAAAAATACGAACAGAAGTTGTACAGAAAAAAACTGGTAAATTTATTTTCAAATGAGAGTAAGGAGGACGCCCTTATATTTTTAACTTTAACAAAGAAACTTCAAAAATTAAGAATGTCCCTCACTTACAATTTCTGCTCAATGTAAAAAGGAATGTATGGAAAACAACTTTTACCGATTTCGAAGTATTAAAAGCTTATTAGGAAAGCATGAAGAATTAAAAAAACAGGAGATTTATTTTGCCAGCCCATCGGAATTAAATGATCCAATGGAAGGATATAGAGATATTTTTTGGAAAGGAGATGAAATAATTTGGAAAAACTTCTTTAGACATTACCTTTTATGTTTTGAAAAAACCTTTCGAAAATATGTTATAGGCGGTGAAAAATATCATGAGCTTTCAAAAGATGATATTCATGTATTTGAAAAGGAAAGTAATTTTCCGACTGAAATGTACAAAGAGAAGTTTAGCGAAATATGCAATCAATTTTTTGAAAATATTTATATCAAAGAATATATCAATGGTCTTTCAAAAAGATCATTGGTTGGAAAAAATGAATTAAAACATCATATAGAAAACCTTCATATTTTTGCATTAGAAAATATTGCGAATGTCTATGAAAAAAGAAAATTGATTAATCCCATAGTACATGAAACTCCATCAGGGGAAGACCAACTAAGAAATACGTTAAAGTCAAAACCCTTTGAGACTCTGGAAAAGCTTTCATGTGAACCAAATGTCAGCAAAGATTTTGATACATTTTTCGCAATCCAAAATCAGATAAAATCTGAATTGAATTTGATTAATCAACATAATAATTCAAGTCGGTTAGAGCAAAAGAATAAAGATTTTATATTTATTAGATTTCCCGAATTATACATTGGCGAGATTGAAAAGCTTGCTTTCCCTGAATGGTACACTGCATGTTTTATGTCGGAGTGCACCAATTCTTCTGTTTGGGGACATTATGCTGATAATCATAGAGGTGTTTGCTTGATCTTTAAAACTGAAGGTAATGATTTGCCGTTTATAACTCTAAACGGCGTTAAAGGGAGGAGCAGTAACAAAGGAAAAATTTATGGTGAAGTAAAACATCCACTTTATGAAATAAAATATAATGAGAGCTATGGAAAAATTGATTTTTTCAGATCGATGGGAAGACTCCCAATCTCAATAATAAAAAACATTTGGTATAAAGATGACAATGGCAAGGTTAGTTCAAGTGTAAATGGAATATTCGACTCGGTGGACAAATGGAGAAAACGATATTGGGAGGATTTTATAAAAGGTATCACTATAAAATCAAAAGATTGGAAATATGAAAAGGAATATAGAGCAATTTTGACAAATACATTTGAAGATTACTCGACTCAAGAAAGTAGAAAAATTAAATATGAGTTTTCAACATTAGAGGGCATCGTATTCGGAATGAATACTGAGTTGGAAGATAAATTGAAGATTATAAAAATAATTGATGAAAAATGCTCTGAAACCAATAGAAAAGATTTTAAATTTTATCAGGCTTTTTATTCCTCCAGTAAACATTGTATTGATAAAATTGAAATGACTTTACTAAAATTTAGCGAAGCTTAGCTTGGCATTATCTCCAAAACACACAAATGAGTTCAAACAAAATTAGGTAAGCGGATCTAATATGCAAGTTAAATTCAACTATATTTACTGACAAACTGAATAAAATTCATCCTTCCTAATTCAAGTTACTAATATATAAAAATCATACCTGATTGCACTCAAGGATTATTATCCTAATAAAAATTGCCAGGAGACATTCAAGATATCAATGATATTATTCGTAACGTTGATTTTGTTTTTGTGATGCCAGTCAAGGCTCATTGAAGATTA
>PIVQ01001408.1 GCA_003354055.1 Desulfobacteraceae bacterium
ATTCCGTCTGAAATGAGCCAGTCTCTTGTATCCAGAATGCTCTCCATTTCCGATCCCGTGAACCGGTATGCAGAGCACAAGGATATCAAAGCCTTTTCAGGAGAGGATGTCTTTTACTATCAGGGAACCCAATTTATCCAGGAGATCGAAAACCGGCTCAACCGGGAATTCATGACATTCCTTGGCTGTAATGCCGTGGAATCCCGTGTCATCTCCGGACAAATGGCCAATACCGCTTTTTTCTCCGCCCTGGTGGATCATCTGAACCGGACCGACAGGAAAAACGAACAGCGCCGTCTGGCCAAAGTCATGAACAATCATATTATCCGGGGGGGCCATCTCAGTGCCCAGCCCATGGGAGCTTTGCGAGACTTTGTGGCCCGGGATCCCAAAACGGAAAAACCTGCCGTGATAAACTTCCCGGTATTGCCTGAAAATCCGTACAAACTGGATATTGCCGCCTGTGAAGCCATGATCAAGGAACACCAGCCGGAACTTGCAATCCTGGGCAAGAGTATGATCATTCACAAAGAGCCTGTGGCGCAAATCCGGAAACTGGTTGATGAATTTGCCCCAAACTGTGTGGTCATGTATGACATGGCCCATGTCTTAGGTCTTTACGGCCCCCATTTCCAGGAGCCCTTAAAGGAAGGCGCCCATGTGGTAACAGGCTCCACCCATAAGACCTTTTTCGGCACCCAGCGCGGGGTGATTGCCGGCAACTTCCTGGACCACCCCTTAGGATCCAACGAATACGATCTCTGGGAAGCCGTCAAACGGAGAACCTTCCCCGGCTCCGTGTCCAACCACCATCTGGGCACCATGACCGGCCTGTTATTTGCCGCCTATGAGATGAACCAGTTCAAGGACGATTACCAGCGCCAGACCATTGCCAATGCCAAGGTTTTTGCTCAGGCTTTAAAAGACCAGGGCCTTGATGTGGCAGGTGATCCGGATATTTCCTATACGGAAACCCACCAGGTAATTTTGAATGTGGGATATGGAAAGGGCGCAAAGATTGCCCAGGATATGGAGGCCAATAACATTATTGTCAACTACCAGGCCACCCCTGAAGAAGAAGGATTCACCGCTTCCGGCGCACTGCGCATGGGCGTATCCGAGATGACAAGGTTCGGTATGAAAGAAAAGGATTTCCAGAC
>PIVQ01001409.1 GCA_003354055.1 Desulfobacteraceae bacterium
ATAACAGCTACAGCCGTTAACTCCACTAATAATTCAGGATCAACTAGCGCTGCCACTTTCACACCAGTAACAGCAGGACCTGTAGTCTTGTCGAATCGTCGAATTCTTTCACTCTGGATAGCCGCAAGGTCTTTATCTCTAACGTAGTACATTGTTAACGATACTATGTCGGCAATTATACCACCAAGTTCAGCAAGAATATTTGTAATATTGTCAATGGCGCACTCGGTTTGTTTCTTTGCGTCATTACGACCAATGACTTCACTATTACAATCCCAGGCTACTTGTCCAGTGAGATGAATACGCCTGCCTTCGGGTTCGACAACAGCTTGGTTAAAGGGAAATTCATCATCAGACCATACATTTTCCGGGTTGATTCGAATCGTTCTCATCTTTTGTCCCCCTAAAGATGTTTAGGCGTAAATATTTCCGCAGGTATATAAAAAACGATTATTATACAGTTCTGGATAACCCGCCAATTTGAATGTTATACAACTAACAAGTTCAAAATTTAGCCTATGAGTTCATAGCACCTTTTTGACAACTAAATACATAGATTTCTTTATCGGCTATCGCCGGTGAGCCGTATCACCAAATGGTTTTTGATACGGCACGATTGTAAGCAATCTTTTTTATAAAAAGCGCTGCGATTGTCAGGGCTTCCGTCTATTCATCCGGTGCTAATCGCTAACAAACCGCTTGTATGTATTCAGGGGGAAGGCATGGAAAAAACGAAAATCCAATAGTTATGCCTATTCATGGTTCTTTCGTACTTTGCAGAAATGATGAAATGGGTTAGACGTTTTAATGGGAGCGTATCAGGATAAATCCTTAATCAAATGCTTCTCTCCAAATTGATAACAGTCTTGGAAGGACTGAATTGGTTCGTATCAAAGTAACGCATCATCTGGGTGTCATTTTTATCAACCAGAGTATTGATTTTTCGAACCCCGAGTTGTCCTAAATGGTCCACAAATTCGTTCATTAACAGTTCTCCGATACTCAGGCGCTGAAAATCCGGATCAACGCCAACAGTGTCTACAGAGGCACCTTCCCGGGAAATACCAAATTCACCGATATAGAGTTCGCCCATAATAAATCCCACCACTGTTCCATCTGTGTTCAGGGCAACAAGAGACGTGGGCAAATACTCACCGGA
>PIVQ01001410.1 GCA_003354055.1 Desulfobacteraceae bacterium
TGTTCAAACGGTTCAAGGGAGCGGGGAAACTGGACAATCGAACCCTGGCGATTCTGGAAGGTCTGCTTCAGGTCAGGCTTGAGATGGCCGGGAAAAAAGATCTCCCCCTGTTTAAAATCATATCCAACCAATCCATCATGGGGTTGGCCATAGAGAGGCCCCGCGGCGTGAAAACCATGATTGATCTGCGGCTTCTGAGCCCTAAACAGGCCGGTATGTACGGAACCCTGTGTCAGGAGGCCATAAAAACAGCTTTGGCACTGCCCCACGGAGAGTTACCCTCTTATCCCAAAATCCGGATGCCCCGGAAAAATCCCCGTGTACTGGAGCGGATATCCCAGTTGAAAAAAATGCGGGAACGCTGCTCTATGTCCATCGGCATGGAACCCGGATTTTTGATCAACAACAATATGATCACTGCCGTGGCATTTGCAAATCCCAAGGACAGGGACGCGCTTATGGAAATTGAATCCATACGAAACTGGCAGGTGGAAGCTCTGGGGGAACATATCTTAAATACATTACAAACCTGTGCCTGATGTTTAGGAATCGTTACAAAGTAACTTGATCTAAATTGTTTTCAAAACCCCTTAAAAGACTGGGTATTTTGAAAACAAAAGATCAAGTAATTTTGGAGCCGATCCTTAGATATCTGCGTAGCCATCAAAAGTTAAGGACATCTCATGGAAATTAAATTCTGGAAAATGGAAGGTCTTGGCAATGATTTTATCATGATGGATGACAGAGATGAATCCATTGTCACCAAGATAACCTACTCAGATCTGGCCATCCGGCTGTGCGACCGTCATTTCGGTATAGGCGGGGACGGAATCATCCTGGCCCGCAAGTCAGACTCCCATGATATTCGTTTTGTGATCATCAACTCAGATGGGACAGAACCCCAGATGTGCGGTAATGGCATGCGCTGTTTTGCCAAGTATCTCTATGAAAACGGGATTCTGGTTCAGGAGCAAATGCGGGTGGACACCCTGGCCGGCACCGTGATTCCCAAGGTCACTGTAGATGAGAAAGGCATTGTAACCTCAGTGCAGGTGGACATGGGGCCGCCGGAACTTACTCCGGCCAATATTCCCTTTGTCTGCGATAAAGAAAAGGCTCTGGAAGAGGTCGTGGAAACCGATCAGGGCCCTGTGGCCGT
>PIVQ01001411.1 GCA_003354055.1 Desulfobacteraceae bacterium
AAACAACTGTAACAAAAAAGCGACTTTATGAGAAAATTATCACAGATATGGTTTGAGGTACAAGAAGTTCTTTTCCCCTTTATTGAAAAAGAGGTAGAAGAACCCCTTACTGCGAAGCTAAAGCAATTGGTAACCACTTTGGAACTGGTCCGAATCGAAGACCTGGTTTGGGTTCCTGAGTACTGGCAGGGCCAACCACCAAGAAACCGGAAACAAATTGCAAGAGCCTTTATAGCAAAGGCAATTTATAATATGGATACAACCCGGGAGTTAATTGACCGATTAAAGATCAGTCCGGTACTAAGAAGAATTTGTGGTTGGCAAAAAGCCTGTGATGTCCCCCATGAATCATCATTCTCTCGTGCGTTTAAAGAATTTACAGAATCGGGCTTAGTCCAAATCACACACGCCAGCGTTATCAAGGAGCATGTGGGGGATAAAATTATCGGTCACATATCAAGGGATTCCACATCGATTGATGTCCGAGAGAAGCCAATGAAAAAGCTTAAAGTTGTGAAGCAAAAGAAAAAAAGAGGTCGGCCCAGAAAAGGTGAAGTCCGAATGAAAGAGCCAACTAGACTGGAACGTCAACAATTCATGGGAACCCAAGAAATGCTAGAAGACTTGCCCAAGGCTTGTGATGTGGGAACCAAAATGAATAGCAAGGGTTACAAAAAATCCTGGACTGGACACAAATTGCATATTGATGCAGCAGACGGGCATATCCCCATTAGCTGCGTTTTAACATCAGCCTCGGTACACGATAGTCAGGTGGCACTTCCTTTAGCTGAACTTACCAATCAGCAGGTTAGCAACTTATATGATTTGATGGATTCTGCATATGATTCACCAATTATAAAACAACACAGCAGATCCCTGGGGCATGTTCCAATAATAGATATGAATCCTCGTGGCAATAAAGAAAGGAAACAAGAACTCAAAGTTGAAGCCAAACGCTGCAAATTTTTTAATTTTAAGAATCCAGCTGATATCCGCTATAATGAAAGATCTAATGTCGAAAGGGTCAATGGCCGATTAAAAGATGAATTTGGAGGAAAGATGGTTAGGGTTCGCGGTCATGCTAAAGTCATGACTCATCTTATGTTTGGTATAATAGCATTAACAGCGGATCAGCTTATACGGTTTGTCACTTAGGC
>PIVQ01001412.1 GCA_003354055.1 Desulfobacteraceae bacterium
CCGCGCCACTACCACTGCCCGACAGGCCGCCCTGATCATGAAAACGAATCGTACCCATCCCGGCATAAAAAAAAGACGTCCCGTCGCCTTGTCTGCCGTCGCCTTGGCGAAGGAGAGGCTTCGCGGACAGCTTGTGCCCGGATGCGAAAAAAAGCGATCGTTGGCCCCTAAAAACGACCTCCGGTCACTCAGGCGATTTCGTCATTGCGACCAACATCTTCCAATGCTTGGAAAGAAACATCTAAAAAATCATGGTAGTGGAGTCCCGAGCTCCATACAATGTCCATAGGTTTTTCGGACGTGTCAGTGCTGGCTCAGTCCAGCATCAGAAAGCACCTAAGGGCACTTTCTTATCCTCCTGCTTTTTAGCCTGCTTCGATAGTGAGGACACTTGAGTGAAGCAGGAGGGATAAAATCCTAATCGTTCGATATCAGAAGCATAATATCCGCAGCAAGATTTGACAGCGTGGCCCACGTGGGCTATAAAAGGGTGTGGAGGACATGAAATGAGCAGAACAGCAACAGTTAGAGCCAGAATTGAGCCAGATTTGAAAACGGAAGTTGAAGCACTTCTCCGTCAACTAGGAATTTCAACCACTGAAGCCATTAACATGTTCTACAGTCAGATCCGTCTTCGTCACGGTCTCCCATTCTCTGTTGAAATCCCAAATGAAATGACAAATAAAACATTTGAAAAAACAGATCGGGGAGAGGAGCTCAACTCCTATGGAGGTGTTGATGAAATGTTCGAGGCACTTGATAAATGCTGAAGCTAAGAACAACAAACCGATTTGAGAAGGATTACGAGAAAGCTCTCAAGTCTGGCAGGGATATGAATAAACTGAAGCAAGTCATGAGAATGATTGCTGCTGAAGAAATCCTGCCCAGGGAATTGCGAGATCACAAATTGATTGGAAATTATCAAGGTCGTCGGGAGTGTCATCTTGCCGGAGATTGGTTGCTGATCTACAAGCTTGAAGATGACAGTGTCATTTTTGAGCGTGCCGGTTCTCATTCTGAGTTATTCAAAAAATAAAATCGAACAATAGAGCAATAGATGCTCATGACTGAAGGATGAAGGAACTGAGGTGAACCGCTTCGCTATTTACTGTGTAAATTATTTTTCCGCGTTGCTCCAAAGCTATTGGCTGGTTCAT
>PIVQ01000056.1 GCA_003354055.1 Desulfobacteraceae bacterium
GGTTTCACTGGGGTTCACCCTTAAGGTCAGTCCCCCGGGTAATCCCGGATCAAGACTGATATTCATACTGTTTTTAATTTTTGGGTTGACGGGTGCCGGGATAGTTGTGATGGGACTTAAAACCCGGACACCCGATACAGCCGGGATTGATTTTTTGGATATACCGGGGGTTAAGGGATTTTTCCGGTCCTCTTATCTCCAGCCCTTTGTCCAGTTTGTAATGCTGGTCTTTCTTTTCATTCTCATTTTCCTGGCATTTTTTGATATTCAGGATTCGGCAAGAAACCTGTCGGTAATTCTCATATGGACCCTATGGTGGGCCGGGATTATTTTTACCTTTGTACTGGTCGGGCGGCTCTGGTGTTTTATGTGTCCTGTGGGGGCGGTTTCCGAATGGATGTCCCGGATGTTCAATTCCCACCGACTGTTTCCTGAAACCCTTCAGAACATGTGGTTCGCAAATACCCTCTTTGTTTTACTGACATGGCTGGATATCCAGATCGGTGTGGTCAGGAACCCGCTGGTTACAGGCCTGCTTTTAACCTTTGTCCTTGTTGCTGCGGCCGTGATCGGAATTATCTACCAAAGGCGGACATTTTGCAGATATCTGTGTCCCATTGGCGGGCTCATCGGTATATATTCGCTGTTTTCCCCTGTTGAATTAAGATCAAAAGATCTTGAAATTTGCAGTCGTCATAAACGAAAAGACTGTTATCTGGGCAATAAAAAAGGCCGGGGCTGCCCCATGTTTGAACTGGTTCCGGAAATAGACAACAATAAGGCCTGTAATTTTTGCGGAGAGTGTATCAAATCATGTCCAAAGGAGAATATTTCCATTCGTATTCGTCCCTTTTTCAAGGATGCATGGGGTTCCAGACACCTGTCCCTGGATGATGCCGTCTTTACCACGGTACTTGTTGGGGTGACAATATTTGTGACAGGGGATATGCTTGAACCCTGGGCCGCCTGGATTGAATCTGCCATGAAATGGTTTCCGGCAGAGCTTTTGGGTATCCAGTACCACTATACAATCGAAGTGATGACAAAATCATTTCTCTATTTTTTAATCTCCCTGTTTCTCATCCCGGGTCTGATTCTTATGTCCGCATCCCTTTCCAACCATTTGGCAGAAAAAGATAATCACTCCGGACTCAAACAGACATTTATCACCTTTGGGTTTATGTTTATTCCTGTGGGACTTTCCATGCACCTTGCCCACAACATCGGCCACCTGCTGAACGAATCCCGGATTGTCCTGCCGGCCCTGCAAAGGACCATTGGCAAATACCTGAATTTGAATGCCGGGGAACCGAACTGGCAGCTGGCAGCGGTGCCAATGGCTGATCCTGTATTGGTTTACTGGATACAAATGACACTTTTCCTGGTCTTTTACATATTTTCACTTCTGGCAGGATACCGGCTGGCCAGGAAAAATTACAGCAATCCCCGGACGGCTTTTCGGGCCTTGCTCCCGATGGTATGTATCTTGGCGGTTTTAATGGCAATCAATGTATATCTGCTGAATCTGCCCATGGCATTGCGGCATATTCATTGAATAAGGCCCCGAACCTTAGAGGAGAATGAGCATGAGCAAAAAGAAACGAAAAAAAAGAACCAAGGCTAAAAATCCCACCCAAGCCAAAAGTACAAAAAAGAAAGTCTCTTTGATCATCCTTGGGGTGCTAATGGTGGTGGGTGGTATTTTTTTCTATGATTTGACCAATAATAGCAATGGCCCTGAAAGTTCCAAAGTTCAACAGGCGGTTGCCCAGTCAGACCCGTCATTTTTGAGGGGCGGAGAAAACCGGCCGACCCTGTCACCGGCCAAGTTTACCGGACAGGTGGCAAGGGCCTATCAGATCGCAGAACAAAACCCCGAACTGCTGGACAGCATGTATTGTTATTGTAATTGTAAGGAGACCTTCGACCATAAGAGCCTGTTGAGCTGTTATGTGGACACCCATGCCGTTTCCTGTGATATATGCCAGGACCAGGCATTTTTTGCGGATTCCCAGTATCGTGGCGGCATGGATATTATCGGGATCCGAAAATTGGTTGACAAGAAATTCTGGCGGCCCTTGCGGTAGGATATCGAGCGCGAAGTCGCTACGGTCCTACAGCTCTGTTCCTGCCACTGTCTTTAGCCTCATAGAGACGCTTGTCTGCAATTTTCAACAGGTCCTGAAAAGCCCCCTGATCATGGGAGGTAGAGGCGTAACCAATGCTGACCGTCACCTTTTTGGGGGCCGTACCGTCCGAGAGATCGAACGGATTCTCCGCTATCGTCCTGCATATTTTTCGGGCGACCCTTTCAGTTCCGGAAATATCAACCCAGGAGAGCAAAATCAGGATTTCCTCTCCCCCAAATCGAACAACCCGATCCTGGGAGCGGACATTGTTTAAAAGAACCTTTGATAAGCCCACAAGCAATTGATCCCCTGCCGGATGCCCGTAAGTATCATTGAACCGTTTAAAATGATCAATATCCAACAATATGATACCATATCCCTTCTGGCCGACTCCCCCGGGTCTGTCCAGATCAGAGACAATGCGGTCAAGGCCGTGTCGGTTGAACAGGCCGGTGAGCTTGTCATGGAGTGCCAGTTTTTCGGTAACATCAAATAGCTTTAAAACTACCCGGTCAAGGTAGATTATCACCATAATACTCACCAGAACAGCAATAGTGACCTGTATTGCGAGCATCAGACGAATTGATTTCCGAATGGATTCGGTCTTGGACAAAAGGTTGTTGCGCTGCTGACTATGATGCTGGTGCAGCTTCTTATATTCTTTGAAGATATAATCGAATAACCTCTGAACCTGTTGCTTTCTGTGCATCCTGTTGTCGATTTTCTGTCCAAGCATTATCCTGTCGGTATAATCCAGAAAGGCAGTATAAGCCTTGGACATGCGAGTCGTGTTTTCAGACAGCATCTTTTTTTCAATGCCATCGGGCATATGCGCTATATAGGATTGGAGCTTGAGCAGTGAGTTGTCCGCCGTTTTGCGGTCATTGTCATACCGGGCTCTGTTATCGGAATTGTCACCGGCATCCATCATCATAGAGTGGACTGCGGAATGAAAAAGCTCCCCGCTTGTCATATGATTGGAGGCCACTATCAAGGATGCCATATGATCGGAAAGGGATGAGATGGATTTCCAGTATACCAGAGAAGAAATCAAAATCATTCCCACGAGAACTGCGACGGAAAGTTTAATGCCAATATGGGATATTTTCAATGCGATACCTATTTAAATAAAAAATAATAAAAACCAGAAAAATGCTACAGCATAAAATCGATAATCGTCAAGGTTTAACAGATTTGAAATTATCTATGACAATAACCCGGTGGATAATAATTATCCAGGTCACTGGCTGATTATTATCCACCCACCAGGTTATTTATCAACCTGGCTATTGGGTTTAATGCAGAAAAGGTTAAATTTTAAACTGGTTTACCATCTTATTTAAATTGTCGGATAAATCGTTTAGCTCCAATGCTTTGGTGTTCACAAGCGAACTTCCTTGGGTGGTGTTTTTGGCAGAATCATTTATGGTGGCAATGGATTCTCCAATCCCATGGGCCAGGGAGGAGGTCTGGACGACATTTTCATTCATAGCATGAATTCCCCGGGACACAAGGGACGTATTCTCAGCGATTTCCCCGGTGGCTTCGGATTGCTCATTGAGTGCATGTGAAATGCTTGACACAATTGAATTAATATCATCCATGACTTTGTTTACGGTCTCAATTTCCTCAACCGAACTTCTGGTAGTTTCTTGAATTCCCTGGACTGTTTCTTTGATATCAAGGGTTGCATCAGCGGTTTTTCTTGCAAGGGCCTTGATTTCATTGGCAACCACGGCAAAGCCTTTCCCGGCTTCTCCGGCCCTTGCAGCTTCAATGGTGGCATTAAGCGCCAGCAGGTTGGTCTGTTCCGAAATTTCATTAATGGTTTCCGTAACCTTATTGATAGCCATTGCTGCTGTTCCGAGGTCACCGACTTTTTCTGAAACATCCCGGACCTTGCCAACTGCAATCCCTGTAATGGACGTGGCTTTTGCCGTGTTTCTCATGATTTCATCAATCGTTGTGTTCAGCTGCTCTGCTGCCGCAGCCACAGAGTCGACATTTTCAGAAGTAGCGGCTGATGCCGATGCGACTGAATTCATATTTTCGTTCATTGACTCTGTCACTTTTTTCACATCCTCGGATATGGTCAGGGTTTTCTCAGCATCATTCTGCATGTTTTTTGACAGTACAAGGAATTCATCGGACGAGTGATTCAATACGTTTGTGTTCCCGGCTGTCTCCTTGATCATTATGGTCAACTTATCCAGGAACTGGTTGAACCATCTGGCCAGTTCAAGAATCTCACCACTTCCCGAGGCTTTGATCCTCAGCGTCAGATCACCTTCTCCCTTTGCAATATCCTTCAGGCTTGAAACCACCTGTTTTACTGGGCCTGATATTTCCCTCGTAAGGAGCAGCCCCAGTACAAGTCCCAGGATCATGGAAAAAAGAGTGATCATCATCATGTTTTTGCGGCTGGCTGTACCGGTTAGTTTGGCCTTCTCCGCAGCTTCATATGACAGTTCAACGATATAGGACAGTACATGCCCGGTTTTTTTTAAGAGCTCTGATATTTTGAGCTCTACCTTTTCCATATGGGGGGGAATTTGATCGGTTTTATTTTTTATCAGCAGCATTTTGGCATGCTTGACATGTTTTTCATACTCCAGATGTTCCTTGTTTATTTCTTTGAGATGCTTGAGTATCTTTTCATATTGTTCTTGATTATGTGCGTTGGCAATAGCTGTTTTTGAAACATTAAACGCTTTTTCCATGTTTGCGTAAAAGTGTTTTGAATGGGAATCAAATTTGGCCCAGGCGTCTTTGATCAGACTTGCATTTGCAGGATCGGTTGATAAAAATAGTATTCTTTCGAAAAGGACAGCCTGGTTCAGCTGAGTGATTGAAATCTTTGTAACCAGATCTGAAAGGGGGTTGTTCTGTTCCGTGATTTCCGTAAGTTCTTCACCGATATTATCGATCTTTAAAATACCATACCCGGAAGCGGTTATCATGAGCAAAAGAAGTATAGACACCATTCCCAACAGTTTGATTCCTATGTTCAGATTTTTCATTTGAATTCCATTTAATAATTTGTTGTTTATGTTTTAAAAGCGTAAACAAATTTCCCAACATTTGTTTACAAGCTATTCCAAAATCGCTTGCAAAGACTTTTGCAAAAAGAGATCCACCATTAGAACTTTTATTTTTACTTTGGTGCAGAGAAATACAAATGTTATAATTCTTGTCAAACTAAACGGAGGGTGATTCATGAAACGCAATATATTAATATTTCTATTTATCTTACTATTGGTGCCTGCCGCACAGGGACAAGCCCAGAATGAGATTTCGACCATCGACTCTCTGACCATCGAGCTTTGGCCCGATTATGATCGGTCATCGGTTTTGGTTTTGTTGACCGGCCTGTTACCGGCCGATACCCGGTTTCCGGCTACCGTAACAGTTCCATTCCCTAAGAATGCCCAACTCAATGCGGTGGCCCGGATAGACGGCCGTGACGGCATTATGAAAGATGACATTTCTTCAGCTCCCGGTCCATCCGAAATGCTGATATTTATCACCCCGGATTTACAGTTTAGAGTGGAGTACTATATGCCTTACGTTGTAACTGGTACCCGGCGTGTGTTGGACTATTCCTGGATGGCTGATATCGTTGTTAACAACCTTCAATTAAAGATACAGCAGCCCCGCACGGCCACATCTTTTACTGTAAAACCTGCGGCAACAGATATTAAAACAAGCCCGGACGGCCTCACTTACCACGCCCTCCCTCAGAAAGCCGTTTTAGCAGGGCAATCATTTTCAGTCCGTCTGGAATATGAAATGCCTACCGCCCAGCTTTCAGCAAACACACGCCCACCCTCCCCTGCTGAAAGCCAGATGCCGGGAAAAAACCCACCAGCAGCTACTGAATCCCGAACCAACTGGCCCATCCTTGTCATTATTCTGGGAGGCCTTATTGTTATTATCGGACTAATTTGGCTCATTGCTTCACACCGTAACCAGACGGATGCCCAATCACATTCACCAAAGCCCACGAAGCAGCCCCGGGCAAAATTTTGCCGTGACTGCGGCGAACCTGTAGATGAAACGGATAAATGGTGTGGTCAATGCGGTACTTATTTATAGCCGATTCCAAATTTCATAGACTTGAATGTCTTATCAGCACAGGAGGAACATTTTGGAGACTTTGATCTGTTATTGTTTTGATTATACAGCAGATGACATTAGAAACGATTTTATTAAAAACAAAAAATCCGTCATCATGGAAAAAATCATCGCGGAAAAGAAATTTGGCGGGTGCAATTGTGCCCGGAAAAACCCAAAAGGGAAATGATGCCTGGGTGATGTTCGCCAGGTGGTGAATGAATTAAAATCCATTAATGGAAAAATAAAAATGATTGAACTCCCTGTTAATTCAGTAACACCTTTGAAAGAATACTTTAACCAAAACAAAGATAAGTTGCGGTTTCTGGCCTTATTGTCCCCAACATGACCCAAATGATATTTGAGTGGTGCCCGTGCGGTACAACGGTCTGTTTTAAACGCATTTCCAGATGCCGAAATTTGCGTTGGTATTATCTGGATCAAAATGAATCCCAAAGATGATATTGCAGCGGCCCAAAAATCATTGCAAGATTTTAAAGACAAACGAATAGTTCATTTTTATGATTTCCAACAAAGTTCCGGGAAGTTAATTGCGCAGGATCTACCTTTAAATGCTGAGGTCGCCTGGGATATTTATTTATTTTATCCAAAGGGAACAACTTGGGGAAACACAGTCCCTAAACCATCAAAATGGATGCATCAAATGAGCGATACCGATGCAGATTCAGAATATCATCGTACGGGTGACGATTTGGTAAATGGTCTTTATGAGGGAATGAAATTACTAATCTCAGGGTGATCTATAAGACCAATCCCGGTGACTAAGGATCGGCTCCAAAATTACTTGATCTTTTGTTTCCAAAATACCCAGTCTTTTAAGGGGTTTTGGAAACAATTTAGATCAAGTTATTTTGTAACGATTCCTAAACCTCTTGTATGCATAATTAATTTTGATTCCATTGTAAACGCCTTCCGATTTTACATTATCTTTGCATTATAAAGCCTTAAACTGTTGGTCACGACAGATATACTGCTCACAGCCATGGCCAGAGCAGCAAGTATGGGATGTAATTGTCGAAGAAAATCCGGGAAATAATCGAAAGGGGCCAGGATGCCTGCAGCCACCGGAATCAGTACTGCATTATAAACAAAGGCCAGAAAAAGATTCTGCCGGACCGTTCTTAGGGTTTTTCTGCTGACTTTTATGGCCTTGGGAATCCCCTCCAGGCTTCCGCTTGAAAGAATAACATCCCCGGTTTCTATGGCAACATCCGTTCCCGTGCCGATGGCCAGACCAATATCTGCCTGGGCAAGGGCCGGCGCGTCATTTATGCCGTCTCCCACCATACCGACCAGGTCGTTATCTTTTTGGAGATTTTTGATTTGCGCAGCTTTTTCTTCTGGCTGAACTTCTGCTAACACCAGGTCTACATTTACTTCTTTAGCAATGGCATTGGCAGTCTGGATATTATCACCTGTCAGCATGACAACTTTAAGATTTTCATCATGCAGGTGCTTGATTGCCTTGGCAGATTCGGGTTTTACCGAATCTGATACAGATAAAAGCCCAAGGACAGTTTTGTTATCGGCCAGAAGCATTACTGTTCTTCCCATGTTCTGGTAAGTTGCGATAATTTTATCTGACTCCTCAAAATCATATCCGCTATCCGAAAACCAGCCGGGCTTCCCGAACTTGAATTGCTGCTTATTGATCTCTGCTTCAACACCAAACCCTGAAACTGCTGTGAATTTTTTCGGATCCAGAAGTTTTATTTTAGTAGTTTCAGCATAGGACAAGATAGCGCGCCCGATGGGGTGTTCAGACCCTTTTTCCAATGAAGCCGCATGAACAAGAATAAACTCCCGGGTGATGCCGGGAGTTAATGGGATAATATCTATTACAGTCGGTTTTCCCATGGTAATGGTGCCGGTTTTATCAAGAACAATGGTTTTAAGTTTGGCGGCATTTTCAAGGGCCTCGCTTCTTTTGAAAAGGATCCCGTTTTCAGCCCCCTTCCCTGTTCCTGCCATAATGGCAGTTGGTGTTGCAAGACCAAGAGCGCAGGGACAGGCAATGACAAGAACGGCAACCATTCGGATCATGGCGGGCACAAATTCTCCGGTAACTCCCCACCAGATGAAAAAAGTCATAATCGCCATAATGATAACAGCCGGTACGAAAAATGCCGAAACACGGTCAGCCAGGGCCTGAATGGGGGCTTTGCTCCCCTGGGCCTCCAGAACCAGCCGTATGATCTGGGCCAACGCAGTATCTTTTCCGACCCTTGTGGCTTTGAATTTTAAAAACCCCTGACCGTTGACTGTACCACCGGTGACAACATCTTTTACCGTTTTATCAACCGGCAGGGGCTCTCCTGTAAGCATGGATTCGTCCACTGATGAACTGCCTTCCATAATTATGCCGTCAACCGGAAACCGTTCTCCCGGCCGGATAATGACAATATCATCTTTTTTAACAGCGGAAATGGGGACCTGTTTTTCAACGTCCCCTTCAAGTATGGCGGCTGTTTTGGACACAAGGCCGATCAGTTTTTTGATCGCACCACCGGTTTTCCCTTTTGTTCTTGCTTCAAGGAGTTTCCCAAGTTTTATCAGGGTGATAATCACGGCAGATGTTTCAAAATAGACATGTCCGCCCAAACCTGAAACCAGCAAAATTGCAAGGGAATAAAAATAGGCCACAGAAGACCCGAGAGCGATCAATACATCCATGTTGGTCGTTTTGTTTCTAAGACTTTTTACGGCGCCCACATAATAGTCCCATCCGGTATAAAACTGGACCGGTGTTGCCAGAACAAGAAACAGCCAGTTTACCCATGATGCATGGCTCCACTGGCCAATCAGATTAAAATCCCGTGACATGCTCATGGCAAACAACGGCAGGGCAAAGATGACCCCCACTAAAAATTTAGTTGTCTGATCCTTGATTTCGGTATTTCTTGCGATCTCTTCGGCATCCTCGTCCTCCATATCATCAGATGACAGGACAACATCATATCCAATTTTTTGAATTGCTGAAACGATTTCGTCCAGAGATACAATTGAGGGAATAAACTCTACTAAGACTCTTTCTGAAGCAAAGTTGACCGATGCCACGGTAATCCCGGACATTTTTTTCAAGGCTTTCTCGATGTTTGAAGCGCAATTGGCACAGGTCATGCCGGTCACCGGCATTTCCTGTTTTTTTGCCGGAACTTTATATCCGGAATCATGGATCTTTTTAGTAATTTGGGAAACAGAAAGGGTGCTCGGGTTGAAAGAAACAACTGCCTGTTCCGCTGCAAAATTCACATTGGAACTTTCAACGCCTTTCAGATTCCCAAGCATTTTATCAATATTGGCAGCACAGTTTGCACAGCTCATACCGGCAATTGGCAACGAAATGGTTTGTGAAGACATGGATAGCCCCCTTTAATCAGCAATAATTTGTTTTTTTAATTCAAATTCATCAATATCGATCTCACCTTTTACAAACCGCTCATTCAGAATTTGAGAGGCACTTATTTCGGTTCCTGAAAAACGTTTCTCTCTTTGGGGCAGATTTAAAACCCAACGAATAACAAGGATGAGAATCCCAAGCACCAGACCCCAGAACAGAAACATCATCCAGCCCATGCCCATATACCCACCGCTCATTGGCCCCTGCCCCGGTAGGTTCGCAAAGGCCGCATCATAACTCAAAAAGAGAAATGAAAAGACGACGAAAAATTTAATCGCAGCATTTTTTTTAATCATGTGGACCTCCCGAAATAAGCCCCCCGGCGGTTCCTGGCCACCGGGGAGCCTATGATAATTAATCACAGCATTGGGGTTTGCCGTTGGTAACCTTATTCAGGCGTTTAAGATAATTATTCCACCATCTTTTCAAAAAGAATGAACTCTTTTTCTGATAGGCCTCAGGTGATTTTTCAAATGCGTCTCGACAGGTCTGTGCACAAAAATAATATGTCTGATCATTCCAGGTAGCAGTGATTGAGTTTTTATCAGAGGAGACATCCATTCCACAAACAGGATCTTTGTGGTTCCCTTTATTATTTGTGTTTATATGAGTCATGTGCATCCTCCTTATTGATGTTGGCTTTATATAAAAGTATAGCAAAGCTTGTGCCACCTGGAGACCAATAGCCACAACCATCTGATTTACATAGCAAATCAATGCGATTGTGAATTTCGCATCTGTCTTATTTCACCCAGGGTGGATAAATTTTATCCACCTGTATTATCAGTAAGATATATCCCTTATAGTATTTTTAGACTGAATTTGAATTGAAATAAGATCCGGGTTAACTATAATGAAAAATAATATAACGGCTTCTGCAACAGGAGATATTTATGGGATTTTATGACAAGCATATATTGCCGAAAATCATTCATTCCGTTTGTAATCAGAAATCAATCAACTATCAACGCAAAAAAGTTGTTCCTCTGGCTAAAGGACGAGTTTTAGAAATTGGTATTGGTTCCGGTTTGAATTTACCCTTTTATGATCCAAACAAAGTTGAACATGTTTGGGGGGTGGATCCAGATGCTCAGATGAGGAAAATGGCTAAAAAAAATGCATCTAAAACTCAATTTAAAGTTGACTTTATAGGGTTGTCCGGAGAGCAAATTCCACTAGAAAAAAATGTTGCTGATACTATTTTGGTCACCTATACCTTATGTTCAATTTCCGGCGTACTCAACGCTTTGAATGAAATGAGGCGGGTTCTGAGACCGGGAGGAGAATTGATTTTTTGTGAACATGGGAGAGCGCCTGATAAAAATGTTCGTATCTGGCAAAAAAGATTGAACCCTGTTTGGAGTTTTTTAGGTGGTGGATGTAATTTAGATAAACCCATACCGAGTATCATTGAAGAAGGCGGTTTCAAAATAACGAATCTTGACACGATGTATATTCCCGGTTTTAAACCAGCCTGTTTTAATTTCTGGGGTACTGCCATTCAAAAATAAGTTTGGAAAACACCTCAACTCTATTTTTGCCAGTACCGGATAAATACCCAGAGGCTTATTCCCTATTCTGCAAGGATTGGATGATATGCAGTCGCATGGGCTGATCCACCCCTTTCAAGGTGGCATGAAACGACTTTTCAACATGGACCTGGCCGTTTACATGCGCATAAACCGCATCGGAAATCGCAATCTCATCTTTGTCTGTTTTCGCCTGGATCCGGCTGGTAATATTAACGGCCGATCCCACGATTCCGTATTTGGAGCGGCTATTGGATCCGATATTCCCCACAATAACCTGACCTGAGTTGATACCAATCCCCATGGCAAGATCCGGCAAATTCCTTTCATGCATTTCCTGGTTAAACTCAGCCATTTGGGTCTGCATTTTGGATGCGCACTGAATACAACGTGCGCCCGTATCTGCTATGGATTCCGAAAGGGGATCAAAGAAAACAAGGATTGCATCTCCGAAAAAATCAACAATAATACCGTTATGCTCTTGAATGATCTGTATCATATGGGAAAAATACTGGTTCAGGATACGAATGATAAGTTCTGGACTCAGGGTTTCCGAAAGAGCGGTAAATCCCCTGATGTCGGACATCATGATTACCACTTCCTTTCTTTGCCCCCCAAGCTTGCCGGCATCGGGACGATTAAGAAGAATTTTGGCAAATTCCGGATCTACATACCGGCCAAAGGAATTCCGGATGAGGTCACGCTCAGCAAGCCCGGCCGCCATCGCATTGTAGCTTAGGATCAATCGGCCTATTTCATCTTCACTGCCCACGGGAATCGGTTTGCCGTATTCTCCTTTGGCCACCTTTTGAGCTTTGTCAGACAGCAATTTTATATATCTGACCAGCCTTCCCACATGGATTCGTATCAGCATAAGGATGATGAAAACAAGAACAAGGATTCCCAAAGCAAAGGCATCTCTTAAATTAATAATGGGTTTTAGAATCCGGTCACCCCGAGCAAATAGTATAATGGTCCAGGGAACCTGTTCCAGCTTATAAAATCCGGCAATCACCTTGGGCGGATGCTCCTTGGACGTCACCGTTCCAAAATGCACCTTTTTCATCTTATCTAAAATCGCCTTTTCCAGGGGATCGTTGTTATCCCCTAAAGATTTTCTGTCTTTCATTGTCACTTTGGTGTGGTGGGCCATGTATTTACCGTTCTGGTCAACAATACAGGCCAAGTCACTCTCCCACCATCCCAGGCTGGCAATATCCTTGAGCAGATAATCAAATCGCATCTTTATGTTCAGATTACCCATATTCTCTCCATTGGGCCCGGACAGAGACACGGCTATGGTAACGGTTTTTTGACCTTTATCCGTATCATATTCAGGGGTGGATACCGCTGAAATTCTTGAGCGGGAAAACCTCATTTTGCCACCACGCATCATATTCATTTGATGCATGAAATTTTTTGACAGCACCTCTTCAGGACCGCCCTCAAAATCAACCCAAAGAACCCCCTCCATTGCCTCAAGAAATTTAATGATCCGGTCGGAATTTAAGGCCGCCTCTTCTGCATTGGATTTCTTGAACAGGACCTCCAATAATTCAAGGGGTTTTAAAAGACGCATCTCAATCGCATGGGCAGCCCGCTGAAGTTTTAGCGCAGCCGACTCATCCCATTGGTAGAGCATGGCATCCCGGGTATATAAAAAGCTGAGTCCGCCCCCAGCAAAAAGAATGAGGATCACCGGAATCAGCAGAAGGAAGGTTAATCGTCCCCTAAGTGTTTTGAACTTTAACATACTAATTATCCGGAATGATTTGTCCTTCTTCAATTGCTTTAAAGAAGGCGGTAACAACTTTGTCCGACCATTGCTTGTCCCTGTTCTTCTCAATCTCTTTAAAGGCAATCTCGGCGGGAAGTGCGTTTCTGTAGGGACGTGAACTGGTCATTGCATCAAACGCATCTGCAATGGCAATGCACTGGGCAATGATCGGAATTTCATCCCCCTTGAGCCCGTCCGGGTATCCTCTGCCGTCAAAGCGTTCATGGTGGTGAATAATTCCCGGCAGATATTTTTTCATGCTGTCTTCATAATCAAGCATCTTAGCCCCTGCTGCCGGGTGTTTTTTTATGTGATCAAACTCTTCATCTGTCAGCCTTCCGTCTTTTAACAATACATGATCAGGCACTCCGATTTTTCCGATATCATGCAGCAGAGCCGAAAGATTGAGTGTTTTAATATCATTTTCAGTAAGACCCAGTTCCCGGGCAATATCGGTTGAATATTTCACCACTCTTTTTGAATGTCCTTCGGTATATTTGTCCCTTGCTTCCAGTGCATTAATCAAAGAAGTCATGGCCGAAGTCACGGTTGTCTGGTGCCTTAAAATTTTTTGAAATCGATACTCACGAAAAGACAGGATAATTCCTGAAAACAAAATTAAAACACAAAAAGCCGCAATAGTATATGTGATAAGGTTGAGTTTTTCCCTGGCGTTCCTCAATTCTGTTTCATGCTTTTCATGGTGCATTTGCGAATCTTTTTTCAAGCCCTCAATTAATGTGAGCGCATTTTGAAACTTACTTTTTTCGAGCAATGGGATCAACTGTTTCGACAGGCGAATGAATTCATACTCACGGTCATATTTTTGAAATTTAATATCCGGTTGATAAAGAAAATTATAGAATTCCTGAAATGCTGTTTTAAAGTGCCCTAAAGGTACTTCAATGGACATAGGTGATGGATTGGGTGCTTGAAGGGCTTTGTTAATATGCCGGGTGGCTTCCTGAAAATTCTTGGACAACAAAATAACCGGGGTATAATAGTTTGAAATTTCATCACTGAATTTATTGATCTTAAAAACCAGGGTCATAATGAGCACACCGGTAACAATACTGATTAATACAGGCCAGACGATGATGGATTTTTTATTTTGCATGGGAGAACCTTTATTACAACTTGGAGGGTCATTAGTAGATTTTCAGCACAAAAGCCCATTTTAAATATAAAAAGGCCGGAAGTTCTCCGGCCTTTTTGCTAAGGCACTGCAGTGAATGGGTGCTTGCAGGGCGGGTGATCGGTTATTCTTCTATAGAGTCTGAGTTGTTATGATTCTGGTTGTTATTTGATTTGTTCATATCATCATATCTATGGTTCTGGGTACGGTTGTCCTGGTTGTTGAACATATGCCCGTCATTATCCATGCCATACCCCATCTGCCCTGAATTATAGTTATGGTTTCCATTGTTCATATGCCGGCCATATCCGTTGCCGCCACCCATATGATTGTTGTTGTAGTCGTTTCCATGGTTCATGGCGTAATTGCTGCCGGAGTATCCGCCGCCCATGTGGGAACCTGCTCCCATATTGGCCAGGGCATAGGTGCTGAATCCTGTGACAAGAACAAGTGAAACAGCGAAGATTGTTTTTTTAAGGCTTATTTTTTTCATGTGTAACTCCTTTAGGTTTTATTTCTGTTAAAAACTTTCAAGCTCTGGGGACACTTATATCAACAAGCGTGCCACAAACAATAACTCGCTGATATGTAAGAGTATTTTTTATTTGTATGAAAAACTATAAATTGGAGTGTGGATAATTATTAGGCGGGTGGTGGATAAAATTGAGCCATGTAATTTAAAAAAGGGCAGAGTTGATTAACAATCAATTAAAATATAATGACATATTTCAACAAAATTATGTCAGAATGTTTTCGCATTGCCTTTTTTTACTCAGTTCTTTATATTGCGGATGATTTGAGGCCTTTGGTTAGTGGCCATCAATAAGAATGGACAAAAAGAACGCGCACCGATGAGAAAATATTTCTATAGACGAAAATATATTGTTTTAATTATTCTTTTAACCTTTCTGCCTTTTTTTAGGGATCTGTTATTTAGTTTTTTGTTTCATCGCGATATCGATTTCACAAATAGCCATGATCTAATTCATACAGGAAGTGAGATGGCTTTAATGTTGCTTTTTGGTATCGGATTCAGTGCTCTTGATTATCGTTTTAAAAGCGAAAATCAATTGAGAAAATATCTTGATTCAATTGTTTATGAACGAACAAACGAAATAAAGCTAAACCGAGAAATTTCTGTAGAGGCTTTTGCCTTATTAGCTGAATATAGAGAACAGGATACTGGCAATCATCTCAAAAGAGTTCAGAACTATGTGAAGGCTATAGCCACTGGCTTGCTATCTGATTCAAACTACAGGTCGTATCTTGTAAAGAAAAAAAATTATATTGATAATTTGATGCTGGCATCTATCCTTCATGATATCGGAAAAGTGGTAATTCCTAATGAAATATTATTAAAGCCAGGAAAGCTTACAGACACTGAATTTGAAGAAATGAAAAAGCACTCTTCCTTTGGAGGAGAAATTTTAGCCAGGGCTAATTTAACATACAAAAAGAAAACAGGTAAGGACAGTTATCTCGCACTTGCAAGAGACATTGCAATGTATCACCATGAGAAATGGGATGGCACAGGGTACCCGGAAGGACTTAAAAAAGAAGAAATTCCACTTTCTGCAAGAATAGTTGCCCTTTGTGATGTCTATGATGCTGTTACAACAGATAGGGTGTATAAAAAAGCTTGGACACACGAAAAAGCTAAAAATATGATTATTAACGGGCGCGGTTCACACTTTGATCCTGTTATTACGGATACATTTATTTCTCTTGAACAAGAATTTGAAAATATCGGGAAAAAATTCCGTGACTGAAATTGGCCATTTTGCTCAAGAGTACAAATGGCTCAATTAGCGCTCATGAGACTTTTTTACTATCATTATAAAATATGTAAAAGAATTAGGGTAATATCATCATTACCCCGGGTTTCAATGGCCTTCTTAACCAAGGTCGAGGTTTTTGCCTCCATGGCAGTGTCGGAACTTAGAATTCGTTCAATATTTTTAGAATCAAGGACCTTGTGAAGCCCGTCCGTGGATAATAAGAGCAGGTCATCTTTCCGAAGAGAAACCGAGCCTGTTTCCGGTTCACACTCGCCATGGCCGACGCACTGATCAAGGATATGCCGAGAATAATGTGTGGCAACCTGTTCTTGGGTTATCTCGCCTTCATCAAGTAAAAACCTGGCAAATGTCTGGTCCTGTGTGATCTGTTCAAGCCTCTTCTTTCTGAGGAGATAAAGCCTGCTGTCTCCGACATGAGCCCAGTATGCAATTTTCCCTTTCACCACAACAGCGGTCAGTGTTGTCCCCATATCCTCAAACGACGGATTTTGTTCGGATGCCTTTAGAATCTGCCTGTCGGCTTCTTTTAACAGGTTCTTCAGGACGTCCAATTCACTGCCATGCCGGATTTTTTGAATTTTCTCAAAACTTGCAATCGTCATCTCCGCTGCAACATCACCGGCAGGTTCTCCCCCTATGCCGTCAGCGACGGCAGCGACAACCGCATCACCCGGGATTGTTTTTATCAAAGACCTGTCCTGATTCTCCGACCTTGTCACACCTTTTTGTGATATTGAAACAGCCTTTGTATCTTCTGTCTGCACCAAAAATGGGTGATGATTGAATTTTTCTTCAGGATTTGCTCTCATTGTGCATAGATTCCAAGGCTACTTTATAGGAATCTTGGTTCTGAATCCCACATCGGAGAAACCTTCCCATTGTTGACGTAAGACAGGTTTGGAGCCGGCTTTCACCAGTTTTGAATCAATCACTCCTGCAAACAGGTTAATGTCGGCAACGGACTCGGATTCACCTGTCTTGTCGATTCGGACCCACTCCTTGATAGTTACCCCCATCCCGTCCAGAATTCCAATCTCTTCAGGCTCATGTTCCTTTTCCTGAGTTCCATGCATCATAATATTATCCGGTTCAGGTTTTTCCTCTTTTTTTTCAGGCATTTTTTTCAGATATTTATCCATATGGTAGGAATAGGAAAATTGCCATTCCGATTCGGTTAACAATGCCCTGCCGTGGTATTTTGCATACTCCATGGCACCATGATAACTCACCCGGGTAACAGGGGCGCTGCCCTTTGTCTGATCTTTTAAGTGAAACCGCTCATGCTGATAGATTATCTGGTCCTCCTCCTGTGTGCCGGGTCCAAGATAAATGAGAATAATTCCATTATGTTTTACAATTGCGTTTTCCACCACAATATTAGCTTTGACAGCATTAAGAAAATCTACAAAAAGAAAATTGCTGATCTTATTTTCATCAATATAAAGAAGCGGTGTTTTTTCAATATCTCCGGTGAGTATCATTCTTGAGCCATCGCCGGCAATCATGATTTTTTTGAGATCTTTTAAATCCGGAGGCAATTCAACTCCTGAGTCATGGGGGGATATTTTTCCCTTTGTTACCTTTAATCCGGTTGGACTCTCAGGGTTACCTGTCAGATGCCATGTGGCCAT
This sequence comes from Desulfobacteraceae bacterium, assembly GCA_003354055.1. Next base: position 17,535 of record PIVQ01000056.1, read on the forward strand.
AATGCCAAGGGATAAAAGAGTTAAAACGATCCCGGCCCAGACCCATCTGCTGTGCGTCTGTACAAATTCAACCGCTTTTGACTGTATAGAACTATCATCTTCGGATAAAGTTTTATCCAGGGCCAACGCCTTTGTAAGATCGGTGCGTAATTCCGCAACAGATTGAAAACGGGCATTTTTATCCTCTGCCGTTGCCTTTTGAATAACGGCATCCATTTTTGTTAAAAACGGGATATCAATATTCTTATATTTCTGAATACTGACTTTTTTCATGGGAAGGGTTCTCTGATCCAGTTTTCCATCAATCCCCTCGTAAAGCAGCTTTCCCAATGCGTATATATCAGCGGTCTGGTCCGCTTTTCTGAAATCAGTAAACTGCTCCGGGGCCATGTAGGTCAGAGTTCCCTTCATCTCCATGGAATTTGAAACCGCCTTCATCCGGTAGGATCGGGCCAGGCCGAAATCCGCAATTTTTGGAATTTCACCATCCATAAAAATATTTTCCGGTTTCAGATCCCTGTGGAAAATATTGTGATTGTGCATGGCTTCGACCCCATCAAGTATCGGGAGAAAATAGGACTCAACCCAGTCTGCATAGAGTTCGGGGTCATCGTCCAATCCATCTTCAGACATGGTAAACCTAAGCGAATCCCCTGGAATATACTCCATCACAATATATTCAATGGCATTTGATTGAAGCCCTATCTCATCATTTTCATCCGCATGGACCCCATAGTCAAAAATATTTAAAATATTGGTGTGACGGACCTGTGCCATGGTCTGGACTTCACGGTGGAAGCGTTTGAATGCAATATCCGTCTCTTCAGGATCATCTTCCAGCTCTTTGAGCATCTCCTCAGATATGATCTTTAAAGCCACATCCCGTTTCAAATTAATCTGGTGTGCCCGATACACTTCTCCCATGGCCCCTTTCCCGATCATTTCAATAATAATCCATTTATTATCAATGACGATTCCGGGCCTAAGTAGTGTACCATTGCTTTGGGTCATGATTGTTTTCTCATAAATATTGAATTTAATAGATTCAGGGTGATCGTTCTAAGAGAATAATCTGGAATCACAACAGAATCAATCTTTTTCTCATTACATCGATCAGCTAAAAACGGAGTGTAACGATTTTTCCCACCTGGTTTATTTTGATCCACCTGACTGACTAAAATTTAGCCAGACAGGTAAATTCACAGACTTCCTCAGAAACCGCATAAAGCAACATATTCTTTATAATATCAGATAGTTAAACATCGTGGCATACTTGTTGATATATAGATTACCAGAATTTGAGCAGAACATTTTTCAAACTAAACCATAAGGAGTCTACAATGACAAAACTTACTACAAAAAAAACACTGATCGTCGCATCCATCGTTCTTATCGCAGGCATCCTTGCCTCACAGGCGTTTGCTCACATGGGGGGCGGATACGGCATGATGAACGGCAACCACATGGGCAACGGTTACATGATGAGCAATGGAATGATGGGAAACGGAATGATGATGAACGGTCTTTCCGCCGAAGACCAGGAAAAAATGCAGGAGCAGATGAACACCTTCTTCTCTGCCACAAGAGAAGTCCGGGAACAAAGAGACCAGAAACAGCTTGAACTGAACCAGGAATATGCAAAAACTGAAAAAGACCAGGCAAAAATCGATACCCTTCAAAAAGAGCTGTTCGACCTTTCTGCCCAGTTTGAAAAAGAAAGATTCACTCACATGACATCCATGCAGAAATTGTTCGCAGGTAAAACTACCGGAAATTTCAGGGGCATGGGCGGCGGATATAACAACTGCTTCTAATTACCCTCCTGTTTCCAGGGCAGAATCACTGCCCTGGAAACAAATTGCATAATTTTGATCCACCTGATCAAACCAATTGTAGAATATTATACAAAAAACACCCTTTTCTTGCGATATGAATACACCTGACACGGCATCTTTTTAACAGATTCTCTTTATTTACAACCTCTTAACCGAGCTTTATGCACTATCACTTATCCTGGTATCGTTCTTGCTCTACCCAAATACCAGATAGCTAAAATTTTCAGGAGGAACCATGCGGACAAAAAACATCATACTCATTTCAGTTCTGGCTCTGGCCGGATTTGGCGGTGCCTATTTAATCAGCAGCCACACAGGCTTCCCGGGATCTTTTTTTCATAACAATTGGTATTCGCATGGATACTATGGCGGACACATGATGGGAGGAGGAATCATGCATTTTATCTTCTGGCTGGTCTTGTTCTTTTTTCTTATTTCAGCCTTTGGCGGCAGAAAATCCACTGTTGCCGCCACCACAGATTCAGCTGTTGAGGTATTGAAAAAAAAATATGTCAACGGCGATATTGGTAAGGCTGAATTCACCGATAAAATGAACCATTTAAATGAATAAGGATCGGCTCCCAAATTACTTGATCTTTTGTTTTCAAAATACCCAGTCTTTTAAGGGGTTTTGGAAACAATTTAGATCAAGTAATTTTGTAACGATTCCTAACTTTTTTATCCAATCTTTTATTCAGGGAGAAACGCCGATGAAAACACAAAATCTTTTTAAAGGCTGTACACGGACCGCATCCCTTCTGGCATTTGCAGGGCTGCTGTTTTTCACCCCTTTAACGGCTATGGCATGCGGCTACGGGAATTCGGGCGGGAGTGATTTTGTTCCCCAAAGACAGTCCGGCTACGCATCCAACCAGACGGCAACCGCCATCGGAACGGAACAGGCCAGACAGATTGTCGAAGACCATGTCGGCAAACTAAACCCTGATCTTGCCGTGGGAAGCGTCAATGATGCCGGCGGTTTTTTCGAAGTTGAAGT
>PIVQ01001413.1 GCA_003354055.1 Desulfobacteraceae bacterium
ACCGGTCGGTCCCTGGTTCGAATCCAGGCGGGCCCACCAAATAAACTCGCAGTAATTGACACACCCCGAAATAAGGTTTTGCCGATGAACGCGATAAAACGAAAACCGATAAAACCAAAACAAGGACGGCCAGGCCATATATGACTATGCCTGTAAAGCAATACATAAAAATGAAGACGACAAAGCGTGGTATCTAACCACGCTTTTTTTATTTGCCGGATCTCTTTTCCGGATAATGCCAGGGTACAGGACAAAAGATGACCGCCTGCGTACAAGATATCATAGACGTATTAAATACTATCGCCCCCTTTGAACTGGCTGAAAAATGGGACAATTCAGGGCTTCAGGCAGGAAACAGGACCTGGCCGGTGAAGCGGATTCTTCTGGCCCTGGATGTGACCATGGCAGCAATGGCTGCTGCTCAAAAATCTAAAAGCGATATGCTGATTACCCACCATCCCCTGGTAATTACACCTGAAAAATCCATTGATTTCGGAAAAATGCCGGGTGCAGCCGTTGAGCTGGCCGCTATGGAAAAAATTGCTATTCTCTCTGCCCACACCAACCTGGATAAAGCCCGGGACGGACTCAATGACTATTTCGCCGAGCAGGTGGGGATTCAATGCGTGCGTCCTTTTTACACGGATACATCCGGTGAAGGCTCAGGGGAATCCGAGACCGGTATCGGGAGGGTTGGTAGGCTTCCCCGGCCAATGTCGGTTGCCCAATTGGCTAAAATGATTAAACAGCAGCTCAATATACCCGCCCTGCGTGTTGCAGGTTCCCTGGATCTTAAGGTGGAGAGTGTCGCTCTATGCACAGGATCGGGAGGATCTCTTACGGGGCATTTTTTAAACTCTGCAGCACAGGTTTATATCTCAGGAGACCTCAAATATCACGAGGCAAGGGATATAGAGGCTAAGGGCAAGGCTGTTATTGATGTGGGACATTTTGCATCTGAGCATATTGTGATTGCACTTTTGAAAAATCATCTTGACCGGGCATTATCGACCTTGGGCTACGAGATTGAAATTTACGAATTTAAAGAAGAAAAAGATCCATTTAAAATAATTTGAGGATAAAGGATATGTCAAAACCAGATATTGCCACCCTTGTAAAACTTCAGGAAGCTGAAACAGAAGTTGTCAGGCTTCAG
>PIVQ01000587.1 GCA_003354055.1 Desulfobacteraceae bacterium
CTCACGGTGAGATAGGCCAGGTTGTTGTCCACCAGCAGGGGCTCGCGGCGCCCCACATGGATGTTCAGGGCAATGGTCTTGAGGAACAAAGGTCCGATTCCGGACTCGGCAGTCTCAACCTTCCGTGTCCGCCGGGCCGACAGATCGATGAGATCCAGGTCTACATCCCGGTAGTAGCGTCCTTCCAGCAGGACGATGTCTCCGGTTAAGTCGGATTTTTCCGGGGTGCCGGAGAGTTTGAGCTTGCTGTTCAGGGTCAGTGACAGGGTCTCCGGGATATCCAGAGGGAGCTGGTGAGCGGTTAGATCCAGAGAGAATTTGTCCAGAGATCCCTCTTCCAACCCGGCCCTGCCGGAAATCTGAAACAGGCCCTGGTCCAGATTTCCTCTCAACCGTTCGATTTCAATGGTCTCAGGCGTGAAACGGATGAGCCCCGCCACCTTCTGGATCGGCTGTTCCAGGTCCTCCAGGCTCAGTCCAAGATCGTCGAATTCAAGGGTGCCCCTGATCTCCGGGGTCTGGACACTCCCTTTCACCGCCAGTGATACCCGGACATCCCCGGTCGCTGACCGGATACCGTCCGCCAGGGGAACGGCCAGGGCCAGGGGAATGGTTCCGGATGCTGCCGCTTCCAGGTTTCCGTTGAGATCCGCCTGCCCGGACAGGGTCAGGTGGCCTTGGGTTAATACGCTGACAGGGGTGTTCCCGAGAACAATCCGGCCTTCCCGTATGGTTGCCGCGGTATCCCGGACTTGAATAAGGGCCTGATTGTCCCTGGATATGGCCAGGCTGGAAATATTGATCGTTGCTTTGACCTGTGGCAGATCTGTCAGAGGTCCCTGTGAATGGAAGGCGGCTTCCAGGTCTCCATACAGTCCCATGCTGTCCTCCGCACGGGCATTCTTTATGGAAAGGTGACCTTTCAGGTCGGGGGCTTCAAGCGCTCCATTGGCGGTGAGATCCAGGGATATAAGTCCGGATTTCAACCCTGGGGTTTCTATAAAACCAATCTGTGTCAGGTCCAGGTCCGGGGCTGTCAAGCGGATATCCACCGTCCGGTCCGTCAACCCCACCCGGCCCCTGATGTTAATAAGGGAATTCTTCTGAACGATATCGGCCCGGTCAATGCTCAGAATTCCTTTGGAGAGACTGATGTCCGTTTGGATATTGCCGATGGGGATATCTGCTTTGGTAATATTATTTCCGTTGATGGTTGCCGTAGCCACAGGCGCACCCATCGTTCCCTTTACCGAGATTAGTCCATCCAGTGTCCCTTGGAGGCCCTGTCCCGGAATAATGGCAGCCAGGCCCATGTCGCCCAACGACACCTCAAGGTTTAAGGCAGGATCTGTTTCTGTTCCCACCCGACCCTTGGCCAGGAGTACGCCATCCTTTTCCCTGACCAGCACCTCATCGATATAGAGGCCGTCTGAATCCAGCCGTGCCCGGGCGGAGATCATGTCTGCATGTCCCCCTTGGATTGTTACATCCCTGGCGTTAATTGTCAGGGCTATCTCCGGAGAAAGAAAGAGACCGTCGGCCTGGGCAGACAGGGTGCCATGCCCTGTTGCCGTCATGCCCAGGAGTCTGGCTGGAATTGACAGGTCCGCCATCTCGACTTTTAAAGACCCTGTCATTCGGGCCAAATCCGGATTAAACCCGGGCAGGTCCAGACGACCGTTGCCGGAACCTTCTATACCCGGTCCGGTTATCTTTAAGTCTGTGATGCGCAATTGTTCTCCCGTAAAATCTGCAAGACTTTGGATCTTAATCTCCGCCGGGCTTTGCATGGGGGGATACGTTACCCCGGCTGCTGTGACGTCGGCTGCTATCCGGGTCTTTTTAACGCCCTGGCCAGTCATCGTCATAACCGACGAGAGGCTGCCGTCAAGATTATCAATAGGAAGCCCGGACAGGGGAAATCCGTTTTGCCGGACGGTCAGGTTGTAGCTGAGGTTTTCAAGGGTGGTCGCCTCTTCTATGAACCCAAAAGGAAACATCTTTTGCAGATCAAAGGTGCCATTCAGGAGAAGTTTTCCTATATCAAGCTCAAGTTCCGAAGAGCGGAGGGTGAGGATACGGTTTTCAAGATCGGCGGACAGGCGGAGGGCCGATATGTGATGGCCCTCAACGAGCCCCGGGCCATGGGCGGCGGTCAGGTTTACCTTTGGATTATCAACGGTGCCTTTAACCTTCAGGGATAGGGTGCCTGTACCGTCGGCATCTATATCAAAGATCCGGCCTGCTGCCCTCGTATCCACTTGAATGTCGGCGGTTACATCTATAAACGGATTTTCAAGAATTTGCAGGATTTCCCCATTTGCATCAAGACTGATCCCGGAGGTTTCAGCCCGGATGTTTAGATCAGATATCATGTCCCATTCAACCCTTCCATTCAACTCAAGGGAGGCCAGGGTAAGGTCCATATCCTGGTATTTGACACGGCTGTTTCTGAGATCTGTCTTTACGGAAGCTGAAAAAGCTGCAAGGTTTATATCCGAGATCCGGATATTCAGATCCGGTATCATGACGGTATAATCCGGGGCCGTTATGTCCAGTTCAGCATTCCGGATTCTGAATTTCCGTATTTTCAGGTTCAGGGGAATCCCCTGAGTTTTAGATGCGGAACCAGGATCTTGTGGAGGGATAAGGGCGTCTATAAGATTCACATCTCCCTGCTTAGAGATGTCAAGGACAATGCGGGGGGATGTCACCAGGACCGACGAGATTTGAATTTCCCGGCTCAATAATCCGGTCCAGTCCATTCCCACTTCCAGGGACGGCACCCGGGTCAGAATATCCCCGGACTTTCCTTTGAGGGTGGCCTCCCGAAGTCTGATCTCCCCCGACAGGAGGGACACATCCATATCTTCCCAGGAGATTTGTCCCGGGATGGCCTGGTTGATCCGGTCCTGGAGAAATTGCTGAAAGCGGCTGGTTTCAAGATAAACTAAACCGGCCAGTACCAGGGCCACCAGGACCCCGGAAACAAGTCCGGCTGTCCGGTAAAGGTATTTCAACCGTTTGGACACGCGGGTCTCCTGCTGACGGACCAGATGGCAAAAGCATCTGTCACCGGTTGAGCCGGGTTAAATGGTATTAAAATGGCCAGCATATGAATCGATCCTATCCCGTGTTAATGGCGTCTGCCAAATGTCTTGTCATCCCATTTCCACGCAGGTGTCCGCCGTGAAAACGGGATATGCACATTATGGCACATATGGCCTGGGTTTCAAGGCCGTTTTACGGGGAACTAAAAAGAATCCCGTGCGGTCACCTTGTGTTGACACCCGTTGTCCGTCCATTCTATCTATTATTAGTATAGGGTTCGTTCGGCTCGTTTTCTAACTTCAGATTTCAGGAATGGCCTTCTCAGGATCATTACCTTTCACTCTTTTACTCACCGGGCCGGCGGATACCTCTCTATAATCATTGCAGGCCGGTCATTCACCCGGGCCTGTCATTTTTTGGTTTATCTCAAATATATAAGGGGGATTTTCATGGTCTACAACACTGAATTGACATCAAAACGTATGTTTGATGATTTCTTTTACGTGCAAAAAGATCTGGAAAAGCAGATCAATTCACTGCCGGAAGAGGAGGCTCTGGGAAACCCGGCGTGCCTGGAAACACTGTCGGAAATCACGCATGGGCAGGCACTTGAAATTGCCGGTTTGGCAAAGGATGCAGTCAGGAAAAAGCAGGTGAAGCGCATATTGCGGGATCATCCGTTTCACCGGGAGGTATTATTAGGGTCGTGTTTTATCCGGGCAGCGTATGAAAAAAAATACGGGTATGCCGGAGATAAGGATCTCATGCTGATGATCTGCAGGGATGAATGGGTGGGGGATTCAAACTACAGCAAACTGAACAACAGGGCCTTTCTCGACTGGCCTGCAGCTGAAGCTGTTCGTCAGAGAGTCGCATCCTTTTATGAAACCTTCAAGAAATTACCTGAGGGCAGTCGGGTGCTCAGTATTGGGTGCGGTCCTGCCGTGGAAGTCTTCAGGTTTATCCGGGAATTTCCGAAAAGCCGGGTGAAATTTTATCTGGTTGACCACGATGTGCGCACCACAGCTTATCTGAACAGCCGGTGTAAGAATGGACAGATCGTTGTAAAACAGGGGAATCTGTTCAAGTTCACCCGGGAAAATATGGACCGGTTGTGTGATGGGAATAAAATGGATCTGGCATATTGTTCAGGTGTATTTGATTATGTCCCCAATGAATTTACAGCATCTATGGCCAGGGTGATTTTCAGTCAGGTAACGCCTGGGGGCACAATGAAGATTGGCAACTATCTGGACATGTCAGAGGAGAATCCTCATCAGCACTATCAGAAACTGATGATGGAACTGTATTCCGAGTGGAATCTCATATACCGGACACCCAAACAGATTGCAGGGTTTGCCGATGATCTGGATATTCCAAGTACCTCATTCTCCATTGAGAACGAATACTTTGGAAACGGAAAAACCTCCGGCGGTGCCATTGGTTTTTTAAGCGTTCGTAAAGCAGAAAAAAATCGGCCCGCCCCTGGGGATAGGGGAGGGCCGATTCTCTAAACGAACAAGGAGGTAATATCAGCTATAGTCTTTCGAAAATAGCCGCAGCACCCATACCACCGCCAATACACATGGAAACGATACCATAGCGGCCGCCTACCTCTTTGAGGTTGGCA
>PIVQ01000588.1 GCA_003354055.1 Desulfobacteraceae bacterium
TTCCTGGTCCTCCTGGGCTGGGCCACAACAGACTCCCGGGAGATCTTTTCCAGGGAAGAGTTGATCCAGGCTTTTTCCCTGGACGGTATCAGCCGGACCAACTCCGTGTTCAACATCACTCCCAGTGAAACCAGATTCGCCACAGACCCCAAAGCCCTGAACATCAACGCCCATTACCTGAGAACAATGGATGTGGAAGCGCTTGAGGCCTATGTTCGGCCCCTGCTCGAAAAGGAGGGATTATGGAAAAACGCCTATGAAGGCGATAGTCGACAATGGTTTCTGGATACAGTTGATCTCATCCGTTCCAGATTCCATCTGCTCACGGACTTCACCACCCTGGGAAGGGCCTATTTTTCCGATGAGTTTCCCATGGATGAGGCAGGTTATAAAAAACATCTGCTCTCTCACCCGGAACTTGAAGCGCCCCTTCAGGCCCTTGGAAAGGACATCCTTACCATGGACAATTTCGGGGAAAAAGAAGTGGAAAACAAGCTTCGGGAAATGCTGAAAAGCTTGAGTATAAAACCCGGAATTTTAATCAATGCCATACGTGTGGCACTCACCGGCCAGGCCGTTGGCCCGGATTTTATGAAGAGTCTTGTGATACTGGGGCAAAAACGGGTGGCGAACCGGTTGTCCAATGTTTCAAAACTCTTTGAGCGGAGCATCAAAAATATACCACCCAGGTAGTTGGCGTGGCATTTCCATCGACGGCTATTTACTTGGGATGGTCAACTTTGTACCGGGAAATTTTAATTTGACGCCACGCCTTAAATAACAACCGGCCGGAAGCTGATTGGCCAGATTTTAATTAGTGGGGGGCGGCCCTTTGGGCATTTCGCTCTCATCAAGATAGCCGCTGCGGTCAGTATCAAATTGGCTAAAATGTTCATCAGGTCCGGGGAATTCATCCTGAGAGATTTTTCCGTCCCCGTCCTTGTCCAGCTGATCCATTGGATTTCCCATGTTCTGGCCCTGACCACCCTGCATCTGACCCTGCCCCATGCTGTCCTGCATTTGTCCGCCGCCCATCTGGCCTGAACTCATCTGATTTGAGTTCGTTTGGCCTGATTCCATCTGGCCGGGAGGTGGGCCCTGGGGAGCCTCATCCTCACTCAGATATCCGTCCTGATTCTGATCAAACCGGGTAAAATGATCCGGAGGCCCGGGAAACTCATCCTTGGAGACCTGCCCGTCATTATCCCGGTCAAAATCCTGGATAAATCGTTCGGGAGAGGGACCCTGGCCCTGATCCTGTGCAAAACCGAGGGCTGCCCATAAAAGGCTGAAAAACAATCCCATCACGATAATAAAAAATAGAAAATGTTTCATAAGCTGTTTCTCCATGTTTACCCTTTTTAACGTTGAACCAATACCGTCAATCAATAACAGTCTATCAAACAACTATGGAGATCCCGTGGAGAAACCATGGGAATTAAAGGGTTTAGTCGAAAACAGCATTACCGTTGGAATATCCTGAGTTTCCGGGGTCATGCCTGCCGGCCAATTCCCGCTGGCGAGCTCTCTCACGGTCAACCATGAACTGGATGGCCCGGGTAGTGGCTTCGCCTGGCATCAATCCCATCATCAGCCGCATTTCCCGGGGGGTATACCTATAGGGAATGCCTTTCAGACGGATGGTACCGCCTGCATCCAGGATATCGTTGACCATTTTCATGATATTGGCCTGGAGCCTGAAGGGATCTGTTTCATGAGTATCGATCTCCACCTCCCATTCCGCCACAGAGGCCTGGGGATTATCCGGGACTATTCTCTGGGTATACTGCTTGGCCGTCCGCACCCCACGCACCGTTATCAGGACCTTGCCAAAGGCCTCGACCAGTTCATACTCAGTGGCTTTGGAAAGGCGGATATTTAAGAATTGTTCCTGGCTATCTATGGCTTGGGCCAATACACCGGGCTGATTTTCGGAATAACCCGACCCCGGCTCCAGAATGCCACGTTCATTGTGCCAGGTAGTCAATATCCTGCCCACATCATCCCCCACCTCTTTTTCCACCGTGGCCACGGCCTCATCAAAATCCCGTTTTGAGACTTTAAAGGTTCTCAGGATATTGGCCCCTAGAGAATGTCCGGCACTGTCGTATCCTTTGCCGTCAACAATGGCCACGGCCTTTGTATATCCGTCCGCCGTCCTCACGGTTTTTACCTTGAGCCAAACAATATACACCGCATCCACGGCATAGCGCTGGCACATATTGGTGGCCATCAGCAATGAATCCTTTTTAGCCCGCTGCATCACCCGGTTGAACTCTTTTTCCGAGGCATCCTTGGCAAAGGGATCAACCACTTCAAAATCGTGTTCAAGAAGATGATTTTCAATGAATCCGGCCATCCGCCGGTAGTGGAGTCCCTGATCCTTGTAAGCTGTATCCACCTCCTGGCCCTGCTCTACATAAAAAGGCAGCACGGCAATCCGTGTTCTCAGTCCGGCGGTGGCGATCCCGGCGGTTCCGGCACTTCCCAATCCGAACCAGGTCACGGTAAACACCCCGAGAATAAGCATTCTTACGATCATTGCTTTCATTATTCCTCCTGTTAACACGATAATTCCATGTAAATGCGCTGTTTTCTATATCGAAGGGATCGGCAAATTTTCCATTTTATATTTTATTTTTTTTTAATAAGGTTCTCATCCGATGGGCCTCGCCCGGGCTTATCGTACCCAACGAACTCTCGATTTTGAACCACGCGGAGGACCGGGTCTGTGGTGGCCGTCGTTGGAAAACTTGTTTCTTTTTGGCGGTTTTTCAGATCGAACGCGGGGGGCAGGGTCCGGCCGGGTCTCATAGGCTTGCCGCGATACGGGGGGCGGATAGAAAACAGAAGGTGTATCCGGATAGGTCAGCACGAGGGGATTGTCTTCATCAAAAGAATAAGCCACCACCTCGTCTTCAGGATCATCCGGCAGATAGTACACCACCTCCACCGGCTCATTATCCTGGTATTCCACGACCACTTCCTTGCGGTAACCGGCCGGGGCATCCGGCTCATCGTCCCATTCAGAATAGTCCGCCTCTCCCTCAATACCGTATTCCGAAGAATCGAAATATTCGGAATAATCAGTGTCCACAACAACCGAAGATTGCAAAGTATCTGTTTCTAAAGAGCCGACAGAGGCATCGGAAGAAACCACACCGGCCCCATAGGGCAAGGCAGGCTCGGTTCCGTCCGGCATAAAGTAAAAATGCCGGCGCAGGGAGTGATTGTCCCAGGGTTCCTGATTGTCGTTGGATGCAGCCAGCACATCGTTTCTTACATTCATGAACAGATCCACCAGGCTCAGGCCCGGGGTTCTGATATGTTTGAGCAGCTTTGCGGTATAAAGGCCGTTTCTGGCGGCCCCGTCACCGGACAATGAGCCCGGCCGGGTGGAAAACGCAATATAGGAACCTTTGGGAGCATCCATCAGGGCAAGTCCCTTGGACACGCCCTTGACTACTTGGAAGGGATTATTCCTGCAGGCATCCAGAATAACGATGTTCAAATCATTTTTCGCCTTTTCCATGGCCGAAAGCACGCTTGAAATCTCCAGGAAACGGGATTGGATATCCTTAACTCCGCTTGCATCGGCATTCACCGGAACCATATAATTGATACCGTCCACCTGGATACCGTGACCTGCATAGAAAAACAGGCCCACGCCCCCTTTTTTAAGCCGTTGTCCAAAGAGACGGACAGCCTCCATCATACCGGCCCTATCCTTGTTGGTCCTTAAGATTACATCAAACCCGCAGTCCTTTAGAACCGATGCCATGTCCTTTGCATCATTTACCGGATTGTTCAAAGGGGTTTTCAGATAGGATCCGTTACCGATTACAAGGGCGGTACGGGTTTCGGCAAAGGCCGTGGCCATAAAAAACACAGCCATTGCCCCCAATAGTATTCCCCACCCTGATATACGGCCCATGATACCTCCTGGAATAATATGGTTAGGAATCGTTACAAAATAACTTGATCTAAATTGTTTCCAAAACCCCTTAAAAGACTGGGTATTTTGAAAACAAAAGATCAAGTAATTTTGGAGCCGATCCTTAGCGGGAAAGTTCAAACTCTACCCGCCGGTTCTGTTGTTTTGCCTCGGCATCAATCTCTTCTACCAGGGGAAGGCTCTCGCCAAATCCCCTGACCGAGAGTCTTTCGGTCCTGACATCACATGCCCTTACAAGATAGCCCTTAACGGCATGGGCACGCTCAAAACTGAGCCGCAGGTTATAGCCGTTTGCACCGTCTGAATCGGCATGACCGGTGATTACTATATCCTGATCGGAAAGTGCAGGTGAGTTCAGGGCAACCCCGACTTCATCCAGCAATGAATGGGAATCGGTCCTGACGCTTGCGGAATCAAAATCAAAGAGGACCTTGGCCCGAACTTTGGGAATATCCATGGTGTTGTCCACAACCACACTTGTCATGCTCACGGCATCCGCCTCATCCACCGTACCCGCCGAACCTGCCTTGTTTTCCATCACCACAATGGTCCGGGTTTTGGCAAACAGGGTTCTGTATTTCTGGGGCTGTCGGATCAACTCCCTGATCATCTCATCAGCTGTGGTATGAAACCCTGCCGGATCAGCAAACCCTAATGTTATCCAGAACAGAAAAGCCATGGTCCCTGCCGTTGCCCCAAACACTTTTTTCTTCATATATCCCCC
>PIVQ01001414.1 GCA_003354055.1 Desulfobacteraceae bacterium
GCCAAGTATTTTGCAAAAGGAATCCCCGTGAACCGAGATACCCTGGCACTGGACGTGATCGACCGGATCGCAAGGTCACGGGACAACTCCATCTTTTTAAGCGATCCCCACACCTTTGCTCATTTTCGCCAGGCCCATTTCCTGCCCGAACTCATGAACCGGGCCAGGTTTGAAAACTGGGAGAAGAACGGAAAAAAAGACCTGTTCGCCCGGTGTAACCAAAAGGCAAGGGATCTGCTGGCAGCCCATAAGGTCCTAAAACCGCGTGTAGCGGAAGAGGCCTTGCTGGCCCTTTAAACTGAAGACGTGGGCGACATGCCGCCGTCCAGGCACTTCATTGCCACTCCAACCAGATTCACCACCACCGGAAGCAGGAAGTCTGAAAGGATTGCCGGGTTACCGTCGGTTCCGGTCAGTCCCGGCACCAACAGAATATGGCTTAAAGGGTACTTCTTCAGGTTGGCAAGCCGGGTATCCTGGCCAAATCCCTGCTGGGTAATGACAACCAGCCTGGCATAGCGGCTGCCGAAGGTGGCCAGTTCATCAAGTGCCGAATCAAACTGGGTTTCACTGGTGGCGTCGATGACCACCAGGCAGTCCTCGCCCGTATCGTAACCGGGCTTGAGCACCGGCAGGTACCATTTGTCGTCAATGAGAAAGGGAAGTACCGCATCCGCATGAAAGGGCATGGAGGACTCCCTGAGGAAATCATCTGTCAGCGCACCGGCCAGGTAACGATTTTCCCATGCCCGGATCTCCCGTTCCTTATACCTGGCCAGCATGACCTCACGGGGTTCGATTCTCACAAATTTTTCATCTATCCTGGGGTCTGACAGCACCAGGTGATGATAGGCAGACACCCCAAAGGGTTCACTTTCAATCCCCCTGGGTGTCCGGCCGTCCAACCGGGTCTGCCAGGCCGTGCAATTCCCCCTGAAACCGGACAGAAAGAGCTGTTTTTCATACTGCCGATTCTCCTGGACCGCCTTTTGAATCCGCTGGCGCAGGGTGGGGTTACCCAGGACCTGCCGTACTGCGGGCAGCAGCAGTTTGAAATGATTTTCCAGCCGCCTTGCCCGGTTTGGAAACTCATGGGACATGACCCTGGCAAAAAACAGGGTCAGGGCGGCGTAAACCTGTTCATGGACGCAG
>PIVQ01000589.1 GCA_003354055.1 Desulfobacteraceae bacterium
ACAAATCCTGAAACAATGCCACCATCCTGTCATGGAAGGTGTTTACCTTTTCATTAAGTTTGGGCATGGCCACGGCATCAATATTACTCCGCTCGGAAATATAGATTTTCACCACTTCCTGGTTGGCAGAGTAAAAGTCAGCTTGGGCCTTTAGACAGGCTTTAAGCTTATCACAAACCCTAAGAGTCTCATCCTTTCGGATCTCTCCTAAAATTTGCCCCAGATCCCGGACCCGGTTGATCACCAGATCATGGTACATCTCTTTTTTACTGGGAAAATGCTTATAAATGGTGCCCAAAGGATACTGGGAAACCTTTGAAATTTGCGCCATGGTGGTGCTGTGGAACCCCCTTGCTGCAAAAATTTCCAGGGCAGCGCCTAAGATCTCAGACCGCTTCCTCAGATCATCCCGTTCTTTTCGGGTCAATTCAATTTCTTTAGTATTTCGGTTCGTTACATTCATAATATAAACATCCATTTCAAACTTAGAATACTCATTCTATAAATAGAAGAAGTATTTTTGTCAATACTTTTTTGAATTTTCATTGACATAAAATGAACGGCGGACTAAGAAGAATAACAATGTTTTGTCACCGTCTTTTTATAACCCTTTCAGGAGAAGAATTATGAAAACAACCCTTAGACTGATTACCCTCTCTTTACTCTTAACCCTTTTCATGGTTTGTACAGCCTATGCCCAGACCCCGATTGTCGGGAAATGGAAAACCATAGACGATGAAACAAATAAACCCAAATCCGTTGTAGAAATTTTTGAAAAAGAGGGAAAATACTACGGGAAAATTGTTAAACTATTCTTAGAGGAAGGCGAGGACCCAGACCCGGTCTGTGACGAATGTAAAGACGGTGACGATCGAAAAGACCAGCCTACTATTGGATTGGAAATAATCAGGGATATGGAGTTAGACGGCAAAAAATATGAAGACGGAACCATCCTGGATCCAGCAGATGGCAAAGTCTACAAATGCAAATTGTGGGTGAAAGACGGAAATCTTATGGTTCGCGGATATATTGCATTTTTCTTTAGAACCCAAACCTGGTTGCCGGTAGAATAAATTACACAGGTACCCGCCGCACCGGGCTAAGGCGGCAAAAGCTGTCATAAAAAGCAGCCTGGTTACCCATATCCGTAACCCGCTCACGGGTTAAAAAATTAACAGCACCGCTTTTATGCCAGTACCCCTGGTAAATAAAAGCGGTGTTTTTTATGATAGCCTCATCGATTTTTACCCGTGCTTCAATTTTACCGTTTTCACCGCTTACCTCTACACGTATACCCTCTTTTAGATTCAGTCCGGCTGCTGTTTTACCGTTGATATGCACCTTGGGGATATCAGTGATCTCCATCATTCCCTGGGAATGCATGGAGGTTGATGAATGGCAGGTTAAAAGACGCAAAGGATATTGTTCTGTGGGGCTCAGCTGTGGGATGAATTCCGGCAAAGGACTTAATCCGTCAGCCTTGGCCCTGTCACTGTAAATCTCCACTTTTCCGGAAGGGGTTAAAAATGCCTTGTCTGACCAAGCCGTATCATGGCCGCGGAAGCGGGCATAGGAGGCGCCAAGGTCATCCAGACTGCTTCCTTTAAAATCACCCTCTTTTTTTAAAAAGTCAATCAAAGGCTGGGCACATTGTTCCAGATAATCCCTGGAAGAAACGAATCCCAGATTCAGATCCATGTATTTGGCCAATTTTAAATAGAATTCAAATTCCGGCATAAGGGTATCAGGCGGTTCAAGCGCCTTTTGGGACACATTAAGCCAATGGGAAAACATGGAGGTTACAAAAATATCCTCCTGTTCAAATACAGTGGCTGCCGGCAGAACCAGATCGGCATGGGCAGCTGTATCTGTCATTACCAGATCAGACACCACGGTAAAATCCACTCCTGAAAATCCCTTCAGGGCCTGATTCAGGTCCGGCGTCTGCACCAGGGGATTGCCATAGGAAAAAAATGCCATTTTTACAGGCGGATCATCAGCCTCAGCCATAAAAGAGCCGAGACAGGGGGCAGAAAAGGTTCGCTGATCAATGACAGTATCCTGACTTCGCTGTTCAGGACCGGACAGATACGGGGCCAGAGATTTGGAAGCATAGTTCAGCCCGGCACCCGGGTTTCCGATATGCCCGGTAATTGCTGGAAGAGCATTGATGCTGCGGACGGCATTACCCCCGTTTTCATACCGCTGCATCCCGTAACCGATATAAATGGCTGCCTTGGCGGTATTGCCATAAGCCATTGCCAGTTCTCTGATCAAAACCGCCGGAATACCTGTAATATCTTGAGCCACCTTAGGTGTAAATTCTTTTATACTTTGCCTGAACCGCTGAAACCCTTTAACGTGGTTTTCGATAAAGGTATTGTCCACTATATCCTCATTGATCAATACATGTGCCATGGACAGAGCCAGTGCCCCGTCTGTACCCGGATTGATCCGGATATGGGAGTCAAACCGCTTGGCCGTGGCCGTTTCAATGGGATCAATCACAACAATTTTGCTTCCGTTTTTTTGCGCACGGGTCAGCAGGGTGTAGAGGTGCAGATTGGTAACTTTAGGATTTCTGCCCCAGAGAATGATAAGGTCGCTGTCAAGTACCTCCAGAGGATTGCTCCCCCTGGCCTGGCCAAAATCGTACTTCTGGGCAGCCATGCCTGCACTCCAGCACAGACTGCCGCTAAACCTGCTGTCTCCGCCATATGTATTAAAAAATATACTCGGAATCCTGTTTTTCATTCCCCCGTATCCGTCACTGGTATAGTTGAGGATGGCTGTGTTGCCGTATTGCTTTTTCACTGTTGTCAGTTTTTCAGCCAGAAGCGTAAAAACGTCATCATATGAAATAGGTGCAAACCCCGATTTGGTCCTTATCAAAGGACGGGTCAATCGGTCCGGATGTTCCTGACGCCGGACCAGGTTTTTGGCCTTGGGGCAGACCATTCCACGGGTAAGGGGATGATCCGTATCTCCTTTGAGGCTGATAATTTTATCATTCTCAACCGTTACCAAAAACCTGCAAAGATCAAAACAATCCATGGGACAGGAAACTGAAAATTGTTCCGGCATAATGACATTTCCCCTGAGAAAAGAGATTAATAAAAAAAGGCCCGGGATCTCCCAAAAAGGAAGACCCTAGGCCTTTTATAAATACTGCTGCCGATTATTTCAAGACATTACGCAGTCTCAAAACTGAACACTCGGCATTTTTTACAATTTTTCTGGCACAGTTTCCGGAAAAGGCTTCATTAATCTTCCGCCTGTGGTTGTGGTAGACCACAATCAGGTCTGCCCCCCACTTATCCGCCACCTTCAGGATCTCTTCATAGTGCTTTCCCACCAATACCTTGTGGGACACCTTGGTGCCGTCGGTACAATTCTTTTCTACAAAGCTATCCAGGGCTTCCTTAAAGTGTTGCCTGGCTTCTTTTTTGATGTCAGCAGTGACAAACGAGGCAACAATAGGCATGGAAAAATCAGGCATAACACTGACGATCCGGATTTGGGCACCACTTAAGGACGCCAGTTCCAAGGCATTATCAATTACAGCCTTGGAGGTTTTCGGATAATCAATATCCACTGGGACAAGTATTTTGTTAAACATAGGATCTCTCCTGTTTTAAAATTCCGTCAAAATATCCGGCAACATTACCAATGTCCGGAATCAAACTTCTCCCAGCCGCTCCTTGCGTTTTCTCTGGAGCATGAATATAAAGGCCATCAATATTAAGGCCGGGATAAACATGAGCTGCTTTGGCGGACGGTCAGCCGGCAGTTTGATCAGAAGGATTTCCTGGTCAAAATCAATGCCCATTTTTTCGGCATTGGACCCGAATACCACATTGTCCACCAGCACCTTATTCTCTTCGGTCCTGATTTCAAATCCGATCTGGTTGAGCCGTTCCACCCCAGTGGGTGCTGAACCCACCGGCAGCATCATGGATCTTTCATATAGATCCCCATTCATTTTCTCCCCTTTGATCCGGAGCCTGATCATGTTACCGGGTTCTACATTTTCAACAATCTGGACCAACTCGGTGCCCGGGCGTTCATCATAGGGCTCGTAAACTTTATCCCACCAGAACCCCGGTCGGAACAGGGTAAATGCGACAAGCAACAGGGCAAGAGTTTCATAAAATTTGCTCTTGGTAATCCAGTATCCCTGGGTGGCAGCCGCAAATACGAGCATTGCAATAATCGATGTAACGATAACAATGAGCAAATGATACCAGGAACCGATACCGATAATCAGCAACTCGGTGTTGAAAATAAACAAAAAGGGCAGAATGGCGGTCCTGATATCATAGGTAAATCCCTGAATACCGGTTCGTATGGGATCTCCGCCTGAGATCCCTGCGGCGGCAAAAGCCGCCAGCCCCACAGGCGGTGTATCATCCGCCAGAATTCCGAAGTAGAATACAAAAAGATGAACGGCAATCAGAGGAACGATAAGCCCGTTCTGAGCCCCCAATTCAACAATTACCGGTGCCATCAACGTGGACACAACAATATAGTTGGCTGTGGTGGGCAGACCCATTCCAAGCAGCAGACTGATAGCTGCAGTAAAAAACAGGATGAGCATGAGATTTCCACCTGAGATGAATTCCACAAATTCGGTCATCACAAGCCCGATACCGGTCAGGGTTACCGTTCCCAC
>PIVQ01000590.1 GCA_003354055.1 Desulfobacteraceae bacterium
AAGGCCACATCTGTGGCACAGGCATAGATAAAGTTTATATCCGGGGACGTATTCAGGATATCGAGGGTGGAAAGTCTTGCCCGCTCTCTGTTGCCGTCTGTATAATAGGCTGCCACCTGACGGAGATTCGGGTAATTTTTCAAACTGTCTGAAAAACTGTCGCCCCGCATGACTGATACATACCCTTGGGAAAAATAGAGCAGGGCATAGCTGCCCTTCCCATCTGTTTTTTCCAGAAAGTATCTGGCAATTTTGCGGGTGCCGAGTATATGGTCGAATCCCACGTATAAAAAGGGTTGTTTACCTTCCCAGGCCCGCAGGGGTGTGGTAATGTTCTGGAGGATCACTTTGGGAGACTTGTGGGTGATGATTCTCTGGATCATCCGTTTGTGGCGCTGGATATCCAGGGTGAAGATCAGGTAGTCCGGGTTCATGTCAAGACTTTCCCGGATCATCTGTTCCTGAATGCGGTAATCCACGGCAGGTTTGGTGAAAAATTCCCTGATTTCGTAATTCAGTTGGATTTCATCCATCCTGGCCTTAAAGGCGGCAATGCTTCGGCGCCAATAATCCGAGACCTGCATACCAGGATAGATGACGGCAATGGAGACCGATCTGTTATATTTTTTCTGGTCGGTTTTGGATATGGGGACGCCTTTGAGACTGACCATTCTGGAGAAGGCCTTGGCCTTGGCTTCCTGTTCCGGGCGAAGCTGTTCATATGCAGGAAGCGTATAATATTCGGATGCCCAAAGCAGATTCCACGCCGGATGTGAAAGTCCCGTAAGAATGCACCAGGCCATCAGGCTTAAAAATATAATTTTTGAACTGATAAGGGGCATGGGGTCTCCAAATGGATTCGGTGGTTAATCTGTGGGCTTTTTTTCGCCTGGTAAAATGTGTCAGAATGTTTTTTTAATATAATGTCTGAATATGGTTTTTTCAAGTAAAGAAAAGCCGTTAACCGGACTGACCGGGAGAAAGGGAGATCCGGGTTGAAAAATGTACTAAAAGCCCCATATTTATATACAGTTTAATTCAAGTGAGGATGATCCGATATGGTCTGTTCAAGATTTAAGGATCGGCTCCAAAATTACTTGATCTTTTGTTTTCAAAATTCCCGCCGCTTTAAGCAGTCTTTAAGGGGTTTTGGAAACAAGTTTCTGCCCTTCAGGGTATTTAGATCAAGTTATTTTGTAACGATTCCTAAGATTCTGGTTTTCGTTGTTCTGATTGGGTACACAATTGGGGGACCCTCTGTTTTCGCAGGTGCGGAAACTAAGGCTTTATCTGTCCTGATCATCGGTGACTCCCTTACGGCTGGACGAGGCGTGATGCCGGAGCAGGCGTATCCCTCATTGATCCAGAACAAAATGATTAAATCAGGTCAGAAAAATGTCAGGATTATCAATGCCGGGATCAGCGGATCCACAAGTGCAGGTGCCTACGCCCGTTTGAAGTGGTATCTTAAGGCCGGGCCCAATGTTCTGGTCTTAGCCCTTGGGGCCAATGACGGTCTTCGGGGACTACCGGTCCGGGAGATGGAAAAAAATCTGGACAAGGCGATCACCCTGGCAAAAGAATCCAATATCCGGGTGATTCTCGCCGGAATGGAGGTCCCCCCGAATTATGGTCCTGAGTATGCGAAAGATTTCCGGCAGGTATTCCCGGATCTGGCCAAACGGCATCAGATTTCCTTGATTCCCTTTCTATTGGAAGGGGTGGCGGGTCAAGCAGGGCTTAGCCAGGCAGACGGTATCCATCCCAATCCCCTGGGGCATAAAATTATTGCAGATTTGGTTTATCCCTACATTCTGGAGAGTTTATGATTCTTGATGTTAAAGCAGTTAATAAAACATTTGTTCAGCCGGGTTTGGGCAGTCTTCAGGTCTTAACCGACGTGGGCTTTTCCATTAATCGCCAAGAGACCACTGCCATCGTGGGGCAGTCCGGCAGCGGTAAAACAACTCTGCTCTCCTTGATTGCAGGACTGGACCGTCCGGATTCAGGTCAGATCATTCTTGATGACCGGGATCTTTCAGGGATGAATCAGGACCGATTGTCCCGGTACCGTGCCCGGAAGATCGGCATCATTTTTCAGCAATTCCATCTCATGCCCCATCTAACCGCCCGGGAAAATATCAGCCTGCCCCTGGAAATACACAAAGCCGATCATATCAAGGAGCGGACGGATGTCATGCTGGAACAGGTTGGCTTGTCGGACCGTCAGCATCATCTGCCGGGGCAGTTGTCCGGCGGTGAATGTCAGCGGGTGGCAATTGCCAGGGCTTTAGTGATCAAGCCCTCCCTGCTGCTGGCCGATGAACCCACCGGCAACCTGGACACGGCCACAGGAGAGATTGTGGCCAACCTGTTATTCGATCTTGTGGAAAAGGATAAAAAAAGCATGGTGCTGGTCACCCATAACCCGGATCTGGCTGCCCGGTGCCACAGAGTTTGCCAGCTTGAAAAAGGACGGTTGACCTGATGCTCTGGGTGAGGATGGCCTTACGGGAACTTATGGTCAACAAGGGCTTCAGCCTCTTTTTTATTCTGAACCTTTCCATTGGACTTGCCGGGTTCATTGCCGTGCAATCCTTTGGCCGCTCTCTGGACCGTCATATGGATAAAAATTTAAAGGAAATCCTCACCGCCGATCTTGTGTTATCTGCAACCTCTCCAATGACGGAAGAGGAGAGGGCGCTGATTGAGCAGGTCTTGGGAGCTGATAAATCAACAGCCCGGCTGACTGCATTTTATACCATGGTCAGGCCTCAATCGGATACCGGGGTCGCGAATCGCCTGCCGTCCCGTCTGGTAAGGGTGATGGCCATTGACCGTGCCTTTCCCCTTTATGGTAAATTCGTACTTGAAAAACAAACAGACCCGGATCTACTTCAGAAATCGCACGGATTGTTCATGACCAGAGACACGGCAGCAACCCTGGGACTGAGGCAAGATGTAGATTTCAAAACCCCTTTGAGACTGGGAAATAAAAGCTTTTTTATCCGAGGTTTTTTCCGGGAAGATCCGGACAAATCCCTGACAGCCGTGGATTTGGCCCCAAAGGTCTATATGGGGATGGAGCAACTGGAGAGCACCGGTCTGGTCCGGTTCGGCAGCCGCATCCGCTATTTTTATTTTTATACCTTTCCTGAAGGAACCGATGTGCCTGCCCTGGCCAGGAACCTGGAATCCCGGTTTTTTGACCTGACCCGCGGCAGGCCCAGAATCAATATCTTTGACATAAGGGATGTGAACCGGCGGCTGGGCCGGCTTACCCGGTATTTTACCGGATATATGGGCCTGGTCAGCATTGTGGCCCTGTTTTTGGCCGGGATGTCCGGAGCCTATCTTTTCCGCGGGGTGGTCAATCTCAAGCAAAAAGATATGGCCATTTTAATGAGTACCGGTGCAATTCGCAGGGAGATCTACGGATTTGTCAGCCTTCAATTGGTTTTCCTTGGAGCCATGTCTTCCATATTGGCGCTGGCCGCCTCATTTTTGCTTATGCCGGCGTTTCCCCTTATCTTTAAGGGGTTGATTCCCGAGGGCCTTGTCCTTGGCATCGATCCTGTGACCGTGGTGCTGGCCCTGGCACTGGGTGTGGGGGGAAGCCTGGTCTTCTGTCTGCCTGTGTTTGTGAAAATATTTAGTATTCATCCCCTGGCCCTGCTTCGCGGGCTCGGAGATAAAGAGGGTTCGATGATCAGGGCCGGAGACCGGAAAAAACGGATCTGGCAGGCAACTGCCTTCATCCCGGGACTTGCAGCCTTTTTTTCGGTTTCCATACAGGTGGCAGGATCTGGCCGGGACGGCCTGGTATTTGCCGTGGGATTTCTCTTGGCCATGGGTATATTGTCCGTTCTGGGCAGTTTGGTCTTCTGGTGGTGCGGACTCGTGGCCCAAAGCCGTATTATGACCAGGTTTACAGCCGGGAAAATTGCCTTTAGAAATCTGTTCAGGAACAAATGGTCTTCCCTGTCCTGTTTTGTAACCATTGCCATGGGGGTATTTCTCATCTCCCTGATTCCCCAGATACAGAAAGGTCTTGAGTCCGAGATCATGCGGCCCGAAGGCCTGAAACTGCCGGTATTTTTTCTGGTGGATATCCAGGATGAGCAAACAGAACCGCTGGCTGATTATATGACAGAACGGGTAGGAGAGCTTTCCCATATTTCACCCACGGTCCAAGGCAGAATACTCACAGTAAACGATCAGCCTTTTTTCGAAAAGAACAACAACAAAGATCGTCAGTCAAAAGGCCGACCCGGCCGGATGCGGGGGCGGCGCCTGGAGTTTATCTTCTCCTATAGAAAAGCATTGGCAGATTCGGAAACACTTGTTGCAGGCAGGCCATTGAGTCCTGAAGTCTGGAAATTCGGTTCTGAGAAACCCTTTGAAATCTCGATGGCCGTCTCTTTTGCCGACCGGTTTAATTTGAAAATCGATGATATCATCGGATTTGACGTCCAGGGCATTCTATTGACAGGGCAGGTAAAAAACCTTCGCAAGGTCAGGTGGAATTCATTTCAACCCAATTTTTTCCTGCTCTTTCAGGACGGGGTCCTTAACGATGCCCCCAAAACTCATCTGGGTGCCATATCAAATGTGCCGCCGGATCAGCGTATGGATCTGAAGAACAGCCTGGTGGACCGGTTTCCCAAT
>PIVQ01001415.1 GCA_003354055.1 Desulfobacteraceae bacterium
TCTTCATCTCCAAGAGCCGCTTCTGCCGCAGCCTGCGCCAGGCTGTTTACATTAAAAGGCTGGCGGATCCGGTTCAGTATCTCAGCCACATCACGATCCATGATCCCGTATCCGATACGGAACCCGGCCAGGCCATAGGCCTTGGAAAAGGTTCTCAGTGTCACGATCCTGGGATCGGCCAGCGGCGTATCAAGGGAATTATACACATTCTTATCCCTGACAAACTCAATATAGGCCTCATCTACTATAATGAGCACATTCTCGGGCACCTTTTGGGCAAAATCGGAAAATTCCGCCTTGGTTATGGTTGCACCGGTAGGATTAAACGGATTGGTGATAAAAACCATTTTGGTTTTTGGTGTAATAGCTTCAACCAGGCCCGTAAGATTTGTGGTAAAATCCTCAAGCGGTACCATCACAGGCACACCCTTGGCTGTTTTAACACTGATCTCATACATAAGAAAAGAAGGCTGCGGCATGACCGCCTCATCACCGGGATTCAGGAACGCGTGGGCCAAAAGGGCAATAATATCGTCGGAGCCGTTGCCCAAAACCAGGTTGTCAAACCCGACACCAAACCTATCTGCCAATTTTTGACAGAGGGCGTAGGCCACAGGTTCGGGATATCGGTTCATGGAGGACAAATGCTGCTCAACCACATCTTTGACCCGGGGAGAAAACCCAAAGGCATTTTCATTGGATGCCAGTTTTACGGCATGAGTGATCCCGTATTCCCGCTCTACTTCCTTGAGGGGTTTGCCTGCTTCATAGGGTTTAATGGTCTGGATGGGCGTACTGACTGCAAATTTCATGACATCTCCTGGCCTTTTTCGTCTGTAGCCCCTTATTTGCGGGCCGCTCGTAAAACACCATTACTTAGTTAGGATTTGAATTTTTGTCAACACCTATGATAGAGAAGGGATATAACAGTTTTGGAAACCGCATTTGGAGAGACAATGAAACAGGTTAAAACCCCATTGACAAGTACCGGGCTCGACACCCTTAACACCCACATCCCGGATTGCCTGAAAAACCGCAGATTAGGGCTTCTGGCAAATCCTGCCTCGGTGGATAAAGACTTCACCCATGCCCGGGATATCATAAACCTGCTTTTTCCCGGCCGGCTTAAGGCGCTTTTTTCTCCCCAGCAC
>PIVQ01001416.1 GCA_003354055.1 Desulfobacteraceae bacterium
ACCTGGGCACAGGTGATTGGCATTTGCTCAAATTGTTTTTCTTTTAATCGGTGAATATTGCTCCAGTCAACCCTGGACAGCCACCGGTCTTCCCACGGGGCCGGATGATTTTCCTGTATGTGTCCGTCTTTATCCTTATATAGGATCCCGTCGAATTCTGAAAAATCGCCCCCAAATCCCTGCTCCAGCATTGGCAGTATCTGCTGTGCAGGTCCCTGAAGGGCAAAGGAAAACCGGTCCGCCATCCCTTTGAAACGATGATCAAACCGGTCACAACTGATCTCACCTTTAAAATCTGCATTGGCCTGAGGGCCTGCCAGGATGGTGACCGCACCCCCGTCTTTAAGTTCTTTTGCCAGATCAAACAGATCCGGTCTTCCGCCAAGACATGAAAATCCCACCACCATTTGCCTTCCTTGAAAGTGGTGTGCAAGTGCCGCTTTTAAATCCTCTTTGCCGTCCTCGTTGGTTACTGCCACGACAATGGCTTCATACGCAGAGTTTTCGGATATGATGGTGGCCGCCATCTGGGGGCCTAAAAGGCCGTAGGATTCACCTTTAAAGTACCCGGTGATGATTACCAGTTTTTTAATATTTGTCTCTTCTTTCATCGATCTCACTAATATCTATTTTGTACCACTAATAATTTTTGTTTCAATAACCTGTTTAATCAATTGATCCGGCATAATCCCACTGGGCCTTTATAATCTTACCACCTCTGTGATGCTTAAATATTACTGTTTTTAATAATTATGTCTACCAAATGGTACCCTATCGATGCCATCCCTGCAGTGACCATATAATGATCCACATTTGAATCAAACAGCAGAGATGCCCGAGATGGAAAATTTTTATCACCAATAAAATAAGATATAGTGATTTTTATTCTTGGAAACACATCAAATTCAAAAGACAGATCCGCGAGATCAATAGGTCTTCCGCCTACTTTCAAACATACTTGATGAAGTCTATGAATATCTTTTTTAAAATAACTCGACAATCTATCAGGAGCATATCCCTGAAAAGCATGACAATAATTGCTGCCGTCCGGGAGTTCACGAAAGCTTATCAAATTCCCTGAAGGTAAAATACCATCCGCCATTGTCAAATATGTATGAATTATACTTTGGAGCATTACGTATAAAGGATCA
>PIVQ01001417.1 GCA_003354055.1 Desulfobacteraceae bacterium
CGTATCGGATACGGGATCATGGATCGTGATGTGGCTGAGATACTGAACCGGATCCGCCAGCCTTTTAATGTAAACAGCCTGGCGCAGGCTGCGGCAGAAGCGGCTCTTGGAGATGAAGAGTTTTTAAGTGCGAGTATTCAGGGGACCCACCAGGGAATAGATTTTCTGACAACGGAGCTTCAAAACATGGGGTTAACCGTGCTGCCCACCCAATCCAATTTTCTCATGGTGGATCTTGCCACCGATGCCAAAGAGATTTTTGAAAAAATGCTGCACAAAGGGGTGGTGGTAAGATCCATGGCATCCTATGGATTTGATACCTTTTTGCGTATCAATGCCGGTACCCCTGAAGAAAATAACACCTTTATCACAGCACTCAAAGAGATATTAAAAGGATAGATCATGAGTTTTCAAATTGTCACCATAGACGGTCCTGCGGGCGCGGGTAAAACAACGGTATCCAAACGCCTGGCAGCTGCCTTGGAGTGTGTTTATGTAGACACGGGCGCCCTTTACAGAGGGGTTGCCTATGAAATTGACCGTCAGAAAATAGACTGGGAAGATGAAACGGCATTGGCCGCCTTTCTTGAAGAGCTTGATTTGGGCTTTAATATGGACGGTAAAGATCTGGTGCTGACTTCGTCGGGTAAGGATATCACCTCTTTTATCCGGACATCGAAGATTACCATGCTGGCGTCAACTACCTCGGCATTGCCACAGGTTCGAAAGGCCTTGCTTGGTATTCAGAAAAATATTGCCGCAACGAGGGATGCGGTATTTGAGGGCAGAGATATGGGAACAGCCGTTTTTCCGGATGCCCAATTCAAATTTTTCCTCTTTGCCGATCTCACGGTCCGTGCCCAAAGACGCTACGAGGAAATGGAAGTTTCTAAGAAGGAGTTGGAAAAAGTTCAGGCAGACATGGACACTCGTGATAAGAACGATTCAAGCCGGGAGGCTAATCCCCTTAAACCGGCTTTTGATGCAATTTCAGTGGATTCCACATATTTGAGCATCGATCAGGTGGTGAGCAAAATTCTCTCTGAGATCAAGACGTCCTGAATTCTCTATGAGTATATATTAATATCTGCTTGATTTTTCTTTCCCTCATTGGTATAAAGGTAAATTGTACTCGTATTTTTACTTGGTA